>NZ_JBHTDO010000003.1:0-213406 GCF_042666575.1 Actinoplanes sp. GCM10030250
GGGCTGGGCTGGAGGGTCGGCGTGGGGGCGCGCTTACGCCCGGCGGGCGCGCTGCGGTCTGGAGTTGCAGTGGGTCGCGTGGCTGGGCGGGACGGGATTGGTGGGTTTGGGGAGTCGACTCTCGTACGAAAAAGGAGGTTGATTTTGAAGGGTTGAGACGCGTTGATCTTGAAGGATTAGGAAGGGGGTTCGGGACGGGTTAGGAGGAGGGATCGGGGAGGGGTTAGGAAAGGGGGGTTAGGAATGGGGGGTTAGGAATGGGGGGTTAGGAAGAGGGTTCGGGGAGGGCTAGGGCGATGGTGAGGGCGAGGATCCACTCCGGGTCGCGGAGTTTGTCGCCGTAGAGTTCGCGGAGGCGGGCCATGCGGTAGCGGACGGTCTGGGGATGGACGAAGAGCTCGGTGGCGATGTCCTCGCGGCGGCCGTGGTGCAGCAGCCAGCTGCGCAGGGTTTCGATGAGTTTCGCGGCGGCGGCGCCACGTTCGCCGGCGAGGGGGGCGAGGGCGCGGGCGCGCAGGTCGGTGAGGGCGCTGCGGTCGGCGGAGACCACCACGCGGGCCAGGTGGTCCTCGGTGTCGACGACGGCGCCGGCCAGGGACGGACGGAGTTCGTGGACGCGCAGGACGCGGTCGAGGGAGGACTTCGCCTCCAGCCAGGGGCGGGCCGGGCCGATCGTGGCACCGTGGCCGGTGAGCAGGCGGGTCAGGTGCGGGCGGGTGGTGCCCTGCGGGTCAGGGATCAGGAGCAGGGTCGAACCAGGCAGATCGGGTACGGCGTCAGCAAGCTGAAGGGTCCGCGGATCGAGCAGATCGATCACCCATCGGGCCGAGCGTTCCGGCAGCATGATGGCGGTGAGGGTCTGCGGCGGGGTCCACTCGGCCTGTTCGGCGGCGGCCAGCAGCACGTGCGGCGGTTCGCCGGCGATCAGGGCCTGGGCGAGTTCCTGCAGGTGGCGCAGGTGGATCCGGCCGGAGGCGGCGAGTTCGTCGGCGTGGCCGGCGACGCTGGCGGCGGAGAGCTCGTCGATGTAGGCGAAGACGAGCTCGGCGAAGTCGGCGATGGAGGCTGCGGGCTGGCCGGTGCCGACGCTGATCGCGGCCAGCTCGCGCCAGGCGACCCGGGCACCGACCCGGTAGGCCGCGAGCAGGGCGTCGAGGCTGCGGCCTGAGCGTGCCTCACCACGACCGAGCGCGTACGCCGCCTCGAGTGCCGAGGCCAGCGGGGTGCCGGGGTCGCCTCCGGGCCGGGAGACCAGGTTGAGGAACGTGCCGAGGGCGGCCCGGACCGCCTTCTCGATCTTCTGGCCCATCTCGCCGGCGAAGGCCTCCGCGTACGCCGGGACCTCCATGGTGATCGCGGTGATGGTCTGCGCGGACACTTCGCCCAAACCATGCTTCAGCGGGTCGATCACCTCCACCGGGAGGCGGAAGGACCGGACGTCGCGCAGCTGTTTCACAAAAACTCCTTGTTTACCGCCCCGTACTTGTCCCCACCGAACAATTATGCCGTGCCCGATTCACTTCTCCTGGTCATGCCTTCTCCCTCACGACATAGCAAGCTTGGTCACGTGGCTGTTACACGGACTTTGCGCAACGGAGCCTGGCGCGTGGTCGAGCTGATCACGACGCCGGTGGTGCCCGCCGACTATCTCGACGTGATCGCGCCCCTGCGCAACCCGACAGTCCTGCGCGCCAGGATCGAGGCGGTTCGCCCCGAGACCGAGAACGCGGTCACGCTCGAGCTGCTCCCCGGCCGCAACTGGGCGCCGCACCAGCCCGGGCAGTATGTCCGGCTCGGTGTGGACATCGACGGTGTGCGGCTGTGGCGGGCCTACTCGGTGTCGAGCGCGGCCGGCCGCAAGGACGGCCGGTTCACGGTCACCGTCAACGCGGTCAAGGACGGCGTGGTCAGCGGATATCTGCGGCGGCACGCCCGCCGCGGCATGATCGTCCACCTGGACCTGCCGACCGGTGACTTCGTGCTGCCGCCGGCCTCCCCGGCGAAGGCCCTGTTCGTCACCGCGGGCAGTGGCATCACGCCGGTGATGGGGATGCTGCGCAGCGCCTTGCACTCCCTGCCCGACGTGGTCGTCGTGCATTCCGCGCGGACCCCGGCCGACGTGGTCTTCGGAGCCGAGCTGCGTGAGCTCGCCGCCGCCGGCCGGATCCGCCTGATCGAGCGGCACACCCGGGCCGACGGCCGGCTCAAGCCCGACGAGCTGGCCACCCTGGTGCCCGACCTGTTCGAGCGGGAGACCTGGGCGTGCGGGCCCGGCGAGATGCTCGACGACCTGACGACACACTGGACCGACGCGGGCGCCGCCTCGCGATTGCACGTCGAGCGGTTCCGGCCGACGGTGCTGGTCGCCGGCGACGGTGGCACGGTCACCTTCGAACGCACCGGTACGGTCGCGGAGGCCCCCGGCGGCACGTCGATCCTCGAAGCCGGTGAGGCCGCCGGGCAGCTGATGAAATCCGGCTGCCGGATGGGCATCTGCTTCAAGTGCGTGCTCCCGATGCGCGAGGGCATCGTCCGCGACCTGCGCGACGGCACGATCACCACGGCCACCGAGGTGGACGGCGCCGACGTGATCATCCAGACCTGCATCTCGGCGGCCGCCGGCCCGTGCCGGTTCGACGCCTGATCTTTCCGTCCGGGCTCTTCCGGAGCCCCTTGTGAAGCCCATTTCTGAAGCATCTTCTGAAGCCACTTCCGAAGCCCCCCTTCTGACGCCCTTTCGAGAAACTGAGGGAATCCAGTGACGACGCTGCAGCGCAAGGAAGTCAACCCGATCGCCCACCTGTCCCCCGAGGACATCGAGCAGATCGGCCGAGAGCTCGACGCCATCCGGGACGAGGTGCTCGCCGTCCGCGGCGAGAAGGACGCCGCACACATCCGCCGGATGATCGCCGTGCAGCGCCGCGTCGAGCTGGGCAGCCGCGCCCTGCTGCTCTTCTCGCTCTTCCCGCCGGCCTGGATCCTGGGCACCGCCGGCCTCTCGATCTCCAAGATCCTCGAGAACATGGAGATCGGCCACAACATCCTGCACGGCCAGTACGACTTCATGCGCGACCCGAAGATCCACTCCACGACGTGGGAGTGGGACTCGGCGTCCCCGGCCGAGCAGTGGAAGCACTCGCACAACGAGCTGCACCACAAGTACACGAACGTGATCGGCCGCGACAACGACCTCGGCTACGGCATCATGCGCGTCGACGAGCAGCAGAAGTGGGTGCCGGCGCACCTCGGGCAGCCGCTCTACAACTTCATCAACGCGTGCTTCTTCGAGTACGGCATCGCCGCCTACGACCTCGAACTGGGCCGCAACCTGAAGACCAAGAAGCGGCGCAGCAACCCGGCCTTCCGCGCCAACCTCCGCCAGGTCGGCCGCAAGATCCGACGCCAGGTGATGAAGGACTACGTCGTACACCCCGCGCTCGCGATCCCGGTCGGCTTCCTGATGGGCAACCCCCTCGGCGCCTTCCTCGGCACCCTCTCGGCGAACTTCGTGGCGAGCCTGGTCCGCAACCTGTGGAGCCACTCGGTCATCATGTGCGGCCACTTCCCGAACGGCGTCGAGACCTTCGAGCGCACGTCGATCACCGGCGAGACCCGCGGCGAGTGGTACCTGCGCCAGATGCTCGGCTCGGCCAACATCTCCGGCAGCAAGCTCATGCACATCATGACCGGCAACCTGTCCCACCAGATCGAACACCATCTCTTCCCCGATCTGCCGGCCAGCCGCTATGCGGAGATCGCCCCGAAGGTGCGGGCGCTGTTCGAGAAGTACGAGCTGAAGTACGTGACCGGCCCCCTCGTCATGCAGGTGGCGTCGGCCTGGGCGAAGGTGTTCCGGCTCGCTCTGCCGAACCGGAAGCCGCCGAAGGCCATCGACCACTCGATCCCGCCGCGTCACCCGGCTGAGGCTGCCGCGGTCTGAGGTTCGCGCATTTGAGCTGTTGGCGCGTTTGAGCTGTTGGTGCATTTGAGCTGTTTGGCGGGCGTGGGTCATGGTCTGGACAGGCTGTGGGCGCGCCCGCCTCGCTGTTCGTGGGTTCCCGGTTTCGTCCGGCGGTCAGTTTCGTCCGGCGGTCAGTTTCTTCCGGTGGTCAGTTTTCGCTCGGTGAGCTGGTGGAAGGGACGCCGAGGCCGCCGACGATGGCCAGCTCGTGGCTGTTGAACTCGCCGGTCAGCATCGGCATCGCCTTGGCGATCGCGGCCCTGGTCTCGGGCAGTTGGAGTGAGGCGTCGTGGTGGGCCTTGCTGTCCCACACCTCGCTGACGTGAATGGTCTGGTCGTCGCTTTCCGAGACGCCCACGACGTAGAGGTGACAGCCGGCCGCCCGCAACCCGTCGGCGCCGCTCACCAGGATCGCGACGACCTCGTCGCGGTGGCCTGACTTGGCCTTCATCGAGCCGAGATAGCCATACATGAGGTCGCCCCTTCGTCAGTCGTTCGTTCGCCGGGATCAGACTGCCAGGCGGGTACGACATTTTCGCTCGACGTGCGAGCGCGGGGTCAGCGCAGGTAGGCGAGGCCCGGCAGTTCGCTGCGGTACGTGTCGATCAGGCGGCGGGCGACTGGTTCCGAGGCGACGAGCGGGTGGGCGGCCATCGCGCGTACCGCTGTGGAGCGGGAGCCGGTGGTGGCGGCCTCCAGTACTCCGCGTTCGGCTGTCTTGACCGCTCTGACCAGGTCGGCCCCGTGCTCGGGCAGCGGCGCCACCCGGTGTGGTGCCGCGCCGCTGGCGTCCACCGTGCACGGCACCTCGACCACCGCCTCGTCGTCGAGCACGCCGATGGTGCCGCGGTTGCGGACGTTGAGGATCAGCGTGGCCGCCTCGTCGTGCGCCAGGGCTCGCATGACGGCCAGGGCGACCCCCTCGTACCCGGCGGGGCGGGACTCATCGTGCTCGCGCTCCCCCGCGCCGGTCAGCTCACGGTTCTCCGCCATGTACGTGGCTTCGCGCTCGCGCCAGGCCGCGAGCCAGGCCTCCAGCGGGTCACGGCCCGGGGCGGTGATCTCGGCGTAGCAGCGGTGCTGCTGCTCGAGGAGGAAAGCACCGCGGGTCTGCCGGGCGTCCCGGACAGCGGCGAGCGTCCCGGCGGGGTCGTAGTAGTAGTGCAGGTACTCGTTGGGGATCGCGCCGAGGTCACGGAGGTGGGCGGCGCCGAAGAGGCGGCCCTCCTCGATGGTTTCGAGACGGGCCTTGTCCGCCAGCAGGCCGGGAAGCAGGTCGGCACCGCCCACGCTGCCTGCTGATCCGCCCAGGCTGCTCGCGGGACGGCCCACGCCGCTCGCGAGGGTGCCGGTGTTGAGCGGGCGGACGCCGTAGAGCCAGCCCAAATGGTTGAGCCCGGCGTAGTCGACGTGCACCGTGGCGGGGTCGGCGCCGAGGGTTCGCAGTACGCGGTCGACCAGGCCGGACGGGGAGTCGCAGATGCCGATGACGCGGTCGCCGAGGTGGGTGGCCATGGCTTCGGTGACCAGGCCGGCCGGGTTGGTGAAGTTGATGGTCCAGGCGCCGGGTGCGAGGTGCGCGATGCGGGCGGCGATGTGGTGGGCCACCGGGAGGGTGCGGAGACCGTACGCGATGCCACCCGCGCCGACGGTCTCCTGGCCGAGGACGCCCGCGTCGAGGGCGACCCGCTCGTCGGTGACCCGGCCGGCCAGGCCGCCGACCCGGATGGCGCAGAACACGAACGCCGCGCCGGTGACGGCCGTGTCGAGGTCGGTGGTGGTGAGCACGGCGGGGGCACCGGGCACGTCGCGGGCCTGTGCGGCGAGCACCCGGCCGATCGCGTCGAGGCGTGCCGGGTCGACGTCGTGCAGCACCACCTCGGTGATGCCGGTGCGCCCGTGGTCGGCGAGCAGCGCCCGGTGCACGAGCGGCACCCGGAAGCCACCACCGCCGAGGATCGTCAGGCGCATCAGTGCTCGCTCTGGGCGTCGGAGAGGCGGGCGATCGTCGCTGTGGCGCGGTGGACGGCGTTGCGGCGGCCGGCCGGCATGACGTCGTCGAGGAAGCCGTAGCGGTGGGCCAGCCCGGCCTCGGTGGAGTCGTCGTGGTGGGTGGCGGCGGTGCGGCGGACGGCCTGCCACCAGTCGGCGATGTCGCCCCAGCCGGGTGCGGAGAGGGAGCCGCCGAAGTGCTGCACCGACAGGGAGGCGACCAGGTTGGCGAAGGCGATCCGGTCCGCGAGGGGCCAGCCGCCGAGGGTGCCGGTGATGAAGCCCGCGGTGAAGACGTCGCCGGCGCCGGTCGGGTCGAGGGCCTCCACCGGTACGCCGGGAGCCGCCGCCACCTCGCCCGTGCCCGAGTCGACGGCCAGGGCTCCGTCAGAACCGCAGGTCACGACGACGACCGGGACCTGCCCGGAGAGCTTGTCGAGCGCCTGCTGCGGCGAGTCGGTACGTGTGTAGCGCATAGCCTCCACCGCGTTGGGCAGGAAAGCGTGGCAGTCACCCAGCGCCGAGAGCACGTCGGACGACCACTGATCGGTGTCGTCCCACCCGACGTCCGCGAAGACCAGGGTGCCCGCCGCACGCGCCCGGTGCACCCAGCCGGTACCCGTCCCGGCCAGGCTCACGGCCGCGCTGCGAGCCGGGGGCAAGCCGTTGACCAGGCCCTCCTCGTCGGTCGGCAGCGGATGCCCGTGAGTGATCATGCTGCGGTCACGGTCGTAGGCCAGCGAGACGGTGACCGGCGAGTGCCAGTCGTCGACGCGGGTGGAGGCGGACAGGTCGATCCCCTCCTGGCGGCTGAGGACCCGATGACAGAACTCACCGTAGGCATCCGAGCTCAGCGCGGTGCCGAGCCCGGTGTGCAGGCCCAGCCGGCTCGCGGCCACGGCGAGGTTGGCGACGCCGCCGGGGCAGGAGCCCATCCCGGCCGCCCACACCTCGGTGCCGGGCTCGGGCAGCTCACGAAGGCCGGTGAAGATGACGTCGAGATACACCACCCCCGGCACGAACAGGTCGAGCTGTCCAGCCATTTGCCGATCTTACCTCCGTCCCCATAGGTCAGGTAGCGAATGATCACCGACTGTGACGCAGGTCGGCGTGGGCGGCACGCAGGGTGTCCGCCGCTCGATCGGTGCCCGGCGGGCGGGCCTCGTCGAGCAGGCGCCACGCTTCGTCCAGTGCCTGGGACAGCTCCCGGATCCGGCCGGCGTGCTGCCGCCGGACGTCCTCGCGCACCTTCTCGATCCGCCGCATCCACCCGGCCGCCGCCGACTCACCCTCCCCCCGGCCCGGATCGGACCGCGGCGCCGGCACCGAAGCGGCGTCCCCAGCCCAAGAACCGTGCACCGAAGGCGGCAGCTCCGAACGAGGCCCGCGCCTCGACGGCGGCAGCTCCGAACGAGGAGCCGGCGACAAACTCGGCGGCTCCGGACGGGGAGCAGGCGACAAACTCGGCGGCGCCGGACCGGCACCCAGCACGTCCCCCGGCGGCACGATCGCCGCGATCGGCCGCCCACCCTCCATCACGACGGTCACCTGGCCCGTCAGCCCCGTCACCCGGACAAGTTGCTGGAATCGCAGCCGCGCCTCGGCGACGGAGAGCTCGAGGCGGCGGCGGATCGGTGCTGCTGGTTCTCCCATACCGCGATGATGCCGCCTGCCTACGACATTTTTCGGCGGCGCCGACCCCCGCCGGTCACTAGGGTGCCGGAATGACTTCTCCCGGACCGGTCACCGCATCCGACGTACGCACCGCGGTCGCCCTGGCGCTGGACGCCCTCGAGCAGGCAACTGACCTCGATTGGCAGGTGCCCGCGGCTGATCTGAACTGGACTGTCTGGGAGACCGTCGAGCATATTGCGGACGACCTTTTCGCGTACGCGGGACAGCTCTCCCCGGAGCGGGAGCCACTTACCTCGTACGTCCCCTTTGCCTGGACCCGGCGCCCGGACGGCCCGGCGCTGACCGTCTGGGTGAAACCGGAGGACGGCGTAGCCGGACTTCTGCAGGTCCTGGACGCCTCCGGCGGCCTGCTCGCCGCGCTCGTGGAGATCCGCCCGCCGCATCGCCGCGGTTTCCACCCGTTCGGTGTCTCCGACCCGGAGGGTTTCGCCGCGATGGGCCTCGTCGAGGTCCTGGCCCACATGCACGACGTCGCCGGCGCCCTCGGCCTGACCTGGCAGCCCCCGGCGGATCTCTGCGACCGGGTGTTGTGGCGGCTGTTTCCGGACGCGCCCCGCGACGGTGACCGATGGGCGGTGCTGCTGTGGGCGACCGGCCGCGGCACGCTGCCAGGCCGTGGCCGTTTGAAGAGCTGGCGATGGTACGGCGAAACCCGCCCTCAGCAGCGATAAGCGTCGAGCAACCGCATCGACTTCTCCGCACCATCGGTGATCACGGCGAGGTCCACATCGGTGAAGATCCGCGGACGGGTGTCGACAACACAGTGCGCACCCAGTACGTAGCCACCCTCGCCCAGCAGCGGCACTCCGAGATAGCTGCGCAGTCCCGAGGTCTGCAGGAACGGGTTCCCCGAGTGGCGCGGATCGGAGAGGCCGTCGGTGACGCAGTAGGGCTCGCCGGCCAGCACGGTGTGCGTGCACATGGCCCACTCCGCGGGCGTTCCCCGCGCCTCGGCGACCCAGGCCAGAGCGGCGGTGCCGTGCGAGCCGAGGATGAACTGGGAGCTGTCCAGCAGTACGGAGACCAGAGCCACCGGCGCGTCGAGGAGGCTGGCGCTGCGCTGGGCGACGGCGTCGAGGCTGGTACGCAGGTCGGCGTTGTGCAGGTCGTAGCCGGCGAGGATGCGCATTCGGGAGGGATCTCCGAGGCGTTCGAAGAGGTCGATGATCATGTTCGGCCACCAGCCAGGGAGTGGGGTGCGCAGAGGTAGGTGTGTGCGCTGAGGCGGATCTGCAGCGCCAGGGCGCACAGTCGGGTGGTGGGGTCGGCTGTCGCCATCACTGTCAGTAGTCGCTCCAAGGCGTACCCCTGTGCCGGTCCTGCCGACTGCTCAAGCTGTTCCCACACTTGAGGGCCAGCTTCGCCGTGTATCCGGTGGATCGCGGTCCGGGCGTCGTCGACGGTTGGGCGTGACAGCCCGTAGAGTGCTGCGTCGTTCATGAAGGCTCCCCGGGCTCGGTGGATCTCCTTCGGCTGCGGCCCCTCATCACACTGCACCCGTACTCATCCCGTCGGCATGGGCTCGCGGGGTCTGAGGTTCTGCCGGGGCCGAGGAGGACTCCCCGTTCACCGGGCGGTTCCGGGGCTGCCGGTCGGGGACGTCCGGGCCGTTGGTGACGTCGGGGCCGTTGGTGACGTTCGGGCCGTTGGTGGGTGCCGGGCCGGCATTCTGCGGGCCGGGCGGGGGCGTGCCGCCGTTCCGCCGGGCGCCCAGGTGATCGGTGGGGTGATGCGGAGACGGCGCAGGACCGGCAGGAACGGATCCCCGAAGGTCCGCGCCGCCGTGTTCAGCAGCAGCGCCGCCGCGACCATGCCGACCGCCGGCATCCCGATGAGCAGCGCCACCACCGAGCCCACCAGTCCCAGCCACACCATCACGCGAAGTCCGACGTCAGCGACCGGGATGCCGCTCGGCCGTTCCCGGGTCCAGATCGGCAGAAACGACGACGCCAGTGCTAGCGCCACGGCTCCGAGCACCGCGGCCGCCACGAGGAAAGCCTGCGGCCAGTGGAAGTGCCGTCCGAGCGCATAACCACCGGAGAGGACGACGCCGAACCAGACCTTCATCAGCGCCCAGCGCCCGAACCGGACCGCCAGGTCATCGCTCGTCGTCATGAGGGCCCCCACCCGCGAAGTCTTCGCCCAGGCTACCGAAAGCGGCCGCCCCGGCCCCGGCAAAATCCGCACCGGCCGGCCGTCAGTGCTCCCTCAGCCGCGGCAAGGCAGCACTGAGCGCCAGCCGGCGGGAGGCACCGCGGAGCGCCGCCCATACGTTCGATCATGATGGATCCGAACCAGCACGGCGACCCCTTCACAAGCTCTAGTAAACCGGTAGGAAAACTGGGTAAGCTGCGCGCCATGAGCGCCGTACCCCTGCTTCTCTCCGGCGTCGGCAAGGAGTTCACCGCGAGTGGCCGCCGGCGCACCGTCCTGGCGGGCGTCGACCTGGAGGTCGCCGCCGGCGAGGTGGTGGCACTGCTGGGACCGTCGGGCTGCGGCAAGTCGACTCTGCTGCGGCTGGCCGGTGGGCTGGACACACCGACTTCGGGAACGGTACGGGTGGACGGCCGCGAAGTCACCGGAATCGAACCCCGGTGTGCCGTCGTCTTCCAGGAGCCCCGCCTCCTGCCATGGCGGACCATCGAGCGCAATGTCGCGTACGGGCTGCCCCGCGGAACAACCGGCGACCGCGCCCGCGAAGAGGTGGCCCACTGGCTCTCCGTCGTCGGTCTTGCCGACTTCGGCAGGCACCGCCCCCGGCAGGTCTCCGGCGGCATGGCCCAGCGGGCCGCCCTGGCGCGCGCCCTCGCCCGGCGGCCCGGCGTGCTGCTGCTCGACGAGCCGTTCGCGGCGCTGGACGCCCTGACCCGCCTGCGCATGCAGGACCTGCTCGCCGAGGTGCAGCGGGAGGCCGGCACCACCGTGCTGCTGGTGACCCACGACGTGGACGAGGCCCTGCACCTGGCCGACCGGGTGGTGCTGCTCGGTTCGGCCGAGCCGGGCGGACCGGCCGCCGTCAGCTCGGTCCTCGAGGTCCCCGGCGACCGGCCCCGGGACCGTGGCGACGCCGGCCTCGCCGCGCTGCGCGTCTCACTCCTCGCTGAACTGGGCGTGCGCACGCCGAGCTCGATCCCCTCGTAAAAACCGACACCGATCCCCTCGTAAGAAGCGAAAGCGGAAGGAACCACCCCGATATGAGGATCATGCGCGCCGTGCTCGCGGCGGCCGCCGCCACTGCCCTGCTGGCCGGATGCGTGCAGGGCGAGGACGCCCCCGCCGAGACGGCCGGCGGCGGCAAGGCGGTGTCGCTGCGACTGGACTACGCCTACTACAACCCGGCCAGCCTCGTCCTGCGCGAGCAGAAGTGGCTGGAGACCGACCTGGCGGCGCAGGGCGTCACGGTGAGCTGGCAGCTCTCGGCGGGCAGCAACAAGGCGAACGAGGCGCTGCGGGCCGAAGCGATCGACGTCGGTTCGACGGCGGGTGCGGCGGCCCTGGTGGCGCGGGCGAACGGGGCGCCGATCAAGACGATCGACGTGTTCAGCCAGCCGGAATGGGCGGCGATCGTGGTGCCGAAGGACTCGGCGATTGCGGACGTTGCCGGGCTCAAGGGCAAGAAGATCGCGGCGACGAAGGGTACGGACCCGTACTTCTTCCTGCTCCAGGCACTCGACGAAGCGGGGCTCAAGCCGGCCGACGTGACCGTGACGAACCTGCAGCACGCCGACGGCAAGACCGCCCTGGAGCGCGGGGACGTCGACGCGTGGGCCGGGCTCGACCCGCTGATGGCCACCTCCGAACTGGACGCCGGCTCCAAGCTGATCTACCGCAACGTGGCGTTCAACTCCTACGGCGTACTCAACGCGCGGGAGGCGTTCCTGGCCGAGCACCCCGAGCTGGCCCAGGCGGTGGTGAACGCGTACGAGAAGGCTCGTCAGTGGATCAAGGACAAGCCGGCCGAGGCGGTGGCCCTCTACGCCCGGGAGGCGAGGATCTCCGAGCAGGTCGCGAAGAAGGTGCTGACCGAGCGGACCCGCCTCGACGTCGACCCGGTCCCCGGCGACGCGCAGCGTGGTGTCTTCGAGAAGATCCTGCCGGTCCTGGTCGCCGACGCGAACGTCAAGAGCGAGGCGGACGCCCGTACCGCGATCGACTCCCTCTTCGAGCCGAAGTACGCCACCGCGCGGAGTGTTTCGTGACCCTGCCCCGGTTCCGCCTGGTCGGGGTGCTTCTCCCGCTGGCGTTGCTGGTCACATGGCAGCTCGCGGCCTCGGCCGGGATCTACTCGGCGGCCCAGCTGCCGCCGCCCGGCGAGGTGGTGTCCGCGCTCGGCGAGCTGATCCGGCGCGGCGAGCTCTGGCACCACCTGGCGATCAGCACGCAGCGGGTGCTGATCGGTTTCGCCGCGGGCTCGGCGCTCGGGCTGGCCCTCGGCGGGCTGGTCGGCCTGTCCCGCACGGCGAGCGACGCGCTGTCGCCGACCGTGCAGGCGATCCGGGCGGTGCCGTCGCTGGCCTGGGTGCCGCTGCTGCTGCTCTGGCTGGGCATCGGCGAGACCCCGAAGATCGTGCTGGTGGCGATCGGGGCGTTCTTCCCGGTCTACACGACGGTGTCGGCGGCCCTCGCGCACATCGATCCGCACCTGGTGGAGGTCGGGCGGGCGTACGGTCGCACCGGCGTCCACCTGCTCGGGACGGTCCTGTTCCCGGCCGCCACCCCGGCGATCCTGTCGGGGCTGCGGCTCGGCCTGGCGCAGGGGTGGCTGTTCCTCGTGGCGGCGGAGCTCATCGCCTCCTCGATGGGGCTGGGCTTCCTGTTGATCGACAGTCAGAACACCGGCCGTACGGATGTCATGCTCCTGGCCATCATCCTGCTGGCCGTGCTCGGAAAGCTCAGCGACACGGTCCTCGGCCTGGGCGAGGGGCGCCTGCTGGCAGCCCGCAGGTGATACTGCACATCGTGGATCTACTTCTGGTGGCGATCGTGGAGATGGCGGACGGGCACGCCGAGGCGGGCCGCCGCTACGAGGATGCTGTCCTGGCCCTGCTGGAACGGCACGGCGGGAGGCTCGAACGGCGCCTGCGGGAGTCCGGCGGCACCGAGGTCCACGTGATCAGGTTCGCCGGCCGCGACGGCCTCGACTCGTTCATGGCCGACCCCGGGCGGCTGGCGCTGCGTGCCGAACTCGGCGACGCGGCACCGGCCACCCGGGTTCTCGAGGTCCGCGACATCTGACCACGATCCGGACCATCCCCCGTGAATCCCCCGTGCTTTCCCGTGCATCCCCCTGATGCGGACCGGGCGGGACCTGCAGCTTGGGGCGTGAAAGCCCCGCCCGGCCGGCTCATGATGCCGGGCCGGGCTCTCGAATCACTCTCGGACCGCTGTCATGACGCCAGCCGGAAGGTCTCGGCGTGCACCTGCCGTGACGGAACCCGCAGCTGGTGCAGGCTGTCCAGCACGGTGTCGGTGAGCACGGCCGGTCCGCAGACGTAGACGTCACGATCGGTGATGTCGGGCACGAGCGCTTGCAGGTTGTCCGGGCGGAACGGCTGGTTCGTCGGACCGGTCCGGCCGGTGATGACGTGCAGCCGGGCGCCCTTGGCGGCGGCGAGGTTCCGCAGCTCACCGAGGAGGACCGCGTCGGCGGTGCTGCGGGCCCGGTAGAGCACGATCACGTCACCGCCGATCTCCGGATCCTCCAGCAGGGAGCGGACCGGCGTGATGCCGATACCGCCGGCGATCAGCAGGGTCGCGGTCCGGGCGCGCGTGGCCAGGGTGAAGGCACCATAGGGTCCCTCGGCGAAGACCCGGGAACCGACAGTGAGGGTACGCAGCCCGGCGCTCGTGGTGCCGATACCCTTCGCGGTCAGCCGCAGCGTCCGGCCGTTCGGCGCCGCCGACAGCGAGAACGGGTTCACCTGCCACCAGCTGTTGTGCCCCGGGAACCGCCACAGGAAGAACTGGCCGGCGCGAGCCGGAAGCCGGTGCAGGTCACGGCCGGTGACGTGCACCGACACGACATCGTCCGACTCCGGCACGACGGCGGCGACCCGGAAGCGGTGCCGCGAGTTGCGGATCAGCGGGACGATCAGGCGGCCGGTCAGCAGCGCTCCGAGGGCGAACGCCCAGAGGCTCCACCAGTACACCTTCGTGCCCAGGTTGATGGCGAAGGCGGTGCCCTCGTAGAGCTGGTGAATCACACCGAGAACAACAACGACATAGAGGATCAGGTGTACGGCGTGCCAGGCTTCGTACGACAGGCGGCGCCGCGCGATCCGGAGGGACAGCGCCACCACCAGCACGATCAGGCTCACCGCGATCATGCCGAGCAGCACCGGCACCTGCTTCGACAGGGTCAGCGCGGTCCGCAGCACCGGCACGCCGTCGTACCGGGCGAAGCCGAGGATCACGAACGAGGGATGCAGGATCGCCAGCCAGAAAAGGGTGAACCCGACCCACCGGTGCCAGCTGGTGAGGCGGTCCATCCCGAAGCCGCGGTCCAGCAGCGGCAGGCGGGCGATCAGAAGGAGTTGCACGATCATCGTGAAGGCGAGGTAGAGGCCGAGCATGCGGCCGACGGAGCCGAAGAGGTTATGTGCCGGCGGACCGGCAAGCTGGAACATCACCTGGATGGCGACGAGGTTCACCAGAAGAAAAGCCCAGAGCGCGAGGCGTGCGACCAGGGCGGAACGGCGGACGGTGACTACCTGCGGATGGCTCACAGCGATCATCCCGGTCTCCCCTGCAGAAAATTGTCTACAGTGTGTACCGCATTCGTCACTGAACGGTTCAGTGCGGGCGACAGGATTCGAACCTGTTCAGCGCTGAGGCAACCGGTTTACAGCCGATCCCGACTCTCCCACGTCGGCGCGCCCGCAAGGGTGAGGAGAAACAAGGCGCCGCCCATCCCCGGCGGGGACGAGCGGCGCTCGAAGCTGAGGCCAACCTAAATGCTCGGCACCAGACCGGGCAACGCGATTACTGCGGTGCCCCGAGGTCGTCCAGGGCCTTCACCGCACCGCGGTGCGGGGTCACCGGAGCCGTCTGCCGGGCGGTCTCCTTCGTGATCTCCTTGGCGGCGGCGTTCGCCTGCTGCAACTGCGGCTGCCGCTCGAACAGCGTTTTGGTCAGCACACACGCCACGTTCGCGTCCAGGTCGTCGCGGACCAGCAGGTAGTTGGGCACCACGATGGTCTTCACGTCCGCGCCGCTGCCGTACGTCGCGGCGGCGATCGTGCCCTCCTGATACACCTCGTTGATCTTCTGCATCTCCGGCAGCAGCGGGGTGATGTCGAGGAACTCGACCTGGTCCTCGGCCGTGGTGAGCAGGTCGGTGATGCCCGGCGTGGGCAGGCCGCCGGACCAGAACAGCGCGTCGATCGTGCCGTCCTTCATCCCGTCGACGGTCTTGGTCAGGTCCAGCTTCTGCGCCTGGACGTCGCTCTCCGGCTTGAGCCCGGCCGCGGTCAGGATCCGGTTGGCGATCACCTCGGTGCCGGACTTCGGGGAACCGGTGGAGACCCGCTTGCCCTTCATCCCGGCGACGTCCTTGATTCCGGCCGCCTTCCGGACGATGACCTGCGTGTAGTTGGTGTGGATGCGCGCGAGGGCGGCGACCGGCTGCTTCTCGGTGAAGCTGCCTGCCCCGTTGACGGCGTCGGCAGCGGTGTCGGCGAGCGAGAACGCGACGTCGTACGTGCCGGCCACCAGTTGCTGGATGTTCTGCACCGAGGCGCCGGTCTCGGAGGCCGTCGCCTGGAGGTTGCCGCCGGCCGCGTTGATCTGCTCGGCGTACGCGTTGCCCAGTGCGAAGTAGACGCCGGTGGCGTTGCCCGTCGCGATGCCGATCCGGGTCGCCTGGGCCACCTCGCAGGTGACGTCGCCGCCGGTGTCCGAGGCGGCGCTGTCCTGCTTCCCGCCGCAGGCCGCGGTGGCCAGCGCGAGTGCGCCGACCAGGGTGGTGCTCAGTACTCGTTTCATGCTTCCTCCCGTGAACGCGTGTCTTCCGAGGACTCGGCGGGGGCCGATGGCGATGCGGGTTTGGGCGCGGCGGCCGGTTGCGGTGCGGGGCCGGGGGCCGGTTGCGACGCCGGGCCAGGAGAGGGTGCCGGGTGCGGCGCGCGGCTGAGGGCGGGCGGGTGGCCGCGGCGCCGCTGGACGGCGGCGATGAGCACGGCTGCGGCCAGGGCGGCCGCACCGGCGGCGACGGCGGCCGGCGCCAGGTAGAGCAGCAGCACGCCGGCCAGCCCGGCGAGCACCCGGCTGACCGGACCGGCCGGGCCGACACCGAGAACCCATCCGCCGGTCGCCACCGCCAGGCCCAGCACCGCCAGGGCCGCCGCCGCGGTGGTCCAGACGATGCCGAGCACCGGGCCACGGGCCAGCAGGTACTCCCCGTTGTCGGTCAGCACGAATGCGATCGGAGCCAGGAAGGCGGGTAGCGCGTACTTCAGTGCCTGCCACATGGTGGCGATCGCGCGCCCGCCGGTGATCGCGCTCGCGCCCACCGCCGCCAGCGCTGTTGGCGGGGTGACCTCGGAGAGCACCGAGTAGTAGAAGACGAACATCGCCGCGGCCGCGGCCGGCACGCCGAGGGCGAGCAGCGCCGGACCGATGATCACCCAGCCGATGATGAAGCTCGCCGTGACCGGTACGGCGAGGCCGAGCAGGGCCAGCGCGAACGCGGCGAGCACCACGGTCAGCGCGAGCACCGCCTGCGGGTTGTCGGTGATCGCCTGCGCACCGCTGACCAGCAGCGACGCGAGCTGTGCGCCGAGACCGGTCTTGGTGGTGATCGCGGTGATGATGCCGGCGGCGGCACAGACGGCGACCACCGGCAGGACACCGCGGACACCGGCGGAGAGCGCCGTGAAGATCCGCCGCGGGGTGAGCCAGGAGCGCCGGTCGAGGAAGGAGAGCGCGGCGGCCAGGATCGTCGCGTAGACCACCGCGCGGGTGGCGGACTGGCCCAGGGCCAGGAGGACGACGATGACCACGAGCGACGAGAAGTGGTACCCGAACCGCCCGAGCAGCCGCCACGCGCTGGTGGCCGGTGCGTCGATCGCCCGTACCCCGAAACGCCGCACGTCGATCTCCACCGCGAGCAGAATGCCCAGGTAGTAGAGGACCGTCGGGATCATCGCCCAGCCGAGAACGGTCAGGTAGGAGACGTTCAGGTATTCCGCGACGATGAACGCGGCCGCACCGAGCGTCGGCGGCGAGAGGATGGCGCCGACCCCGGCCGCGGCGAGCATGCCACCGGCCTGCTCCCGCGGATATCCCGCTTTGCGGAGCATCGGCCAGGTGACCGCGCCGACGCTGACAGCGGTCGCCGTACCCGATCCGGAGACCGTGCCCAGCAGAAAGCCGGCAGCGACAGCGGTGCGCCCCGCCGCGCTGCGCGATTTGCGAAAGGCGGCGACCGAAAGGTCGACGAAGAACCGGCTCGCCCCGGAGAGATCCAGCACCGCGCCGTAAATCGTGAAAAGCACGATGTACGTCGCCGCCACATCGAGCGGCGTGCCGTAGAAACCGCTCCCCGAGTTGTAGAGCGCGTCGACGATCTGCGCGAAATCGAGCCCCGAATGCGCCACCGGCAGGTGCTGCGGCAGCAGGCCACCGTAATAGCCGTAGGCCAGGAAAAGGGAACAGACGATTGGCAGCGCCCACCCGGTCGTCCGCCGGCAAGCCTCCACGACCAGCACCAGCAGCACCGCGCCGAAGATCACGTCGACCGGTTCGAGCAGGCCCTGCCGGTCGAGGAAAGCGTTGTAGCCACCGGCGAACGGATTCACCGGATAAAGACAAACCAGCAGAGCGGCACCGGCCAGAATCCAGTCGGTCACCCCCGGCGTCTCCCGGCCTTTCCCGAAACCCGATTTGTACGCGAGAAAAACGAGCGGAAGAGTCCACGCCAAAAATATGATCAGGTAGAACTGGCTCCCCTGCGCGAGCGGCCTGAACACCTGCCACAGCACCAGCAGAGCAGCCCCGAAAGCCACACTCGCGACGACCACGCCGGCCCACCCCGGCAACTCCCGAGCGGGCCTCTCCTCCTCATCGAAGTGCACCGCCTCCGGCACGTCCACACTGGACGCCCGCGCTGGGTCACCCGGCCCCGGAGATCGATCATCACCCATGAAACGGACAGTACTATGCCACCCCCGCCCAGGTAACGATCAAACCCCGCACGTCAGGATGACGACGCCGGCCGAGGCCTCCCACGATTCACGCGCTGCGCGTTCAGCAACGCTTCGGGCACTTCGCCGAGGTCAAGAACCTCGGCGCTCTCGACCAGACTCAGGGCGAGACCGGCCAGCCTGTCATGCGCCTCGACGTCGACATCCGGCGTGTCCGGCGATCTCCGCGCCAGGACGGCACCGCACGCTCTCACCAAGAGCCCGGCAGCCGAGGCCGGAAATCCGGCGCGGAACATCACCTCGCACGCCTCGGCGATCACCGGCGTCGGCACCGACTCGTCCACCAGAGCCTTGAGATAGAGCGCCAAGAACGCCCGCCGGCTCCGCCATCACACCGAACCGCAGCCCCGGCGCGAGCGTCACCGCCAGCAGAACGAGGTTGGCGGAGTAGCCCGCGTAGCGAGCCGGCATGCCCAGAACCACCGGCCGGTAATCGCCGGCTTGTCCTACCCAACTGATGTGCATGCATCGCCGATAGAGCTCGAAGACCACCTCAAGCCATCGGCGCCGTTCCTCCATGTCGAGCTCGCCAGCCATCTCTGCCAGGAACCGGACGATCGGCGCCCGCACCACCAACGGTGCGAACGACAGCAGCCGGGCGAAGAGCCCGTCATAGTTGTTCCAGTTCGGCGAGGCGGTGACCGAGTCCCTAGCCACCACCTCACGGAGGAGTTGCCAGGTGTAACGGGCCACGAGGTATTCGCCGAATGTCGCATGCAGGAATTCGTACGTCTGCAGTGCCTGCCGTCCCCTGACCGCCTGGGCCCGATGTACGAAGAAGAAGCGGCCCAGCAGCAGGGTGGCCGTGTTCATCCCGTCGCTGGCGCCACGCCTGGGTTCCGGTCCGAAGACGGCAGCGAGGTCGTGCACCAGGTCGGCTTCGGTGACCCACTGCGCCGACCGGTTGAGCATGGCGAAGGCCACCACCGAAAGGCGGCGCAGTTCCTCCTCCAGTGCGGCATGGCACTGCGCCTCGGAGAGGTGCGGACCGGCCTTGCGCACCTCTCGGCGCGCGAAGCTCACCAGCAGTCGTTCGTACAGGTCACTCTCGGACAACTCGTCGGTGTGCTGCAGGGCGTTCTCGTCGGCGTCGTAAAGTGCGAGCAACAGCAGAAGCAAGGGCTGGCCCGCTAGATCGGGGAAGCGCCGGGCGACCTCGGCGGGCAGTGGGCGCAGCCCCCGGGCGGCGAGATTGGGCCCGTTGATGTTCTGCCAGGTGGTGAGCCAGGCAGTCACCCGGTCCGCGTCGAAGGGTTCGAGCCGCAGGAACAGCGTGTCGGGCGGCGCCACGGCTCGGTCGGCGACGCTGGACCGGGTGGTGACCACGAAGGCGACTGCCCGGCCGAGGGCGGCTTCCCGGCGCTGGAAGTCGGCGACCTTGTAGAGGTAGTCGCTCTGACTGGTCGCGGTCGCCTGGAGCAACTCGTCGAAGCCGTCCAGCAGGATCACCGGCAGACCGCCGTCCGCGGACTCGGCCAGCCGGGGCCAGGCGGCCGTCTCGGTGGTGGTGATCTGAATGGACTGTTCGACCTGCCGCTGCAGGTCGAGTGTGGTGTCCACGTCGCGCAGCGGCACCCGAACCGGGAGAAAGCCGCCCTCGGCGAGTTCGGCGGCGAGCACCTTGGTGAGCACCGATTTGCCCGCGCCCGGCTGGCCGAGCACCACGATCGGCGCCGACTGGGCACGCGGCGACGTCAGGTAACCGGCGAGGAACGGATAGAGGTCAGCGCGAACGGGCCGGTTCTCCCAGAATCGTTCGTCGCTCGCAGGGTAGAGGGAGGCGGCCTCGGCGACCCGGAACAGCGACGGCAGGTACGCCTCGCGGAGGCTGGGCACGCCGAGCCCTGCCGGGAGGTCGCCGGTCTCGACGATCGGGCGGTCCAGCAGCGCGGCGTACGATCTGCGCAGCAGGTCGGCCACGCCGGTGGCATCGGCCGACGGACCGCCGATGCGGTGCATCAGGTCATGGATCTCCTGGACGGAGCCGGACAGAGCGGTTGCGCGCTGCTCGCGCAACCAGAGTTCGGCCTCGGGACAGTCGTTCCGAAGGTCGAGGAGCAGCTCCGCATAGCGGCTACCGGCGCGCGCCGGAACCTCTGCGAGGATCCGGTCAACCTCCGCCTCCTGGCCCGGACTCAGGTCGTCCCAGGGAGCCAGCCCGCGCAGAAACTGCCCGACCGCGGTGGAGAGCCCGCGGTAGACCTCGGTCAGGTGGGACAGATACTGCCCGGAACCATCGTGCGGCTCTGGCAGCCCCACAGCGACCCGCAAGGCGACCTCTGCGAGATTGCCATGACCCGCGTCCTTGCGAGTCAGGTGCAGTTGATCCTCCACGGTCAATCTCGCAGCGGACAGGTCGAACGGCAGCTCGGCGGCGGACAGCGCGTCGAAGTAGGCGGCGATCACGATGACGGTATGCGCAGCGGAGATCCGCTCGGTCCGGCTCAGCCGATGGGCACCGGTCAGGCGCTGGGCTGCCACCTTGACAAGTTGCTGGGACAACCTGGCGAATTGGGCGTGCGCGTCGAACCAGCTGAGCACCGTAGCGGGGGTGACAAGCGTTGCACTGAGGAGTAGGCCTCCGGTCAGATCGTTGAGTCGTCGCATCCAGTCGAAGTCCGGGCCCTGCCCGAGAATGCGTACCGCGTCGGCGTAGCTGAGCGCTTTGGGCACAGTCCCATGCTGCCGAGGCGGAAGCGCTGCCACAACGCCCCGATCGTGTCGAGGCCTGGAATGCGCATGTACGCTTGGACGTACTCCACGAAGTACATCATGAAGGTTATGACGATCAGCGAGGTTCGTCGGAACTTCGCTGCCGTGGCAATCCCGGCGGGACGGATCTTGGGTGATCGGCCACACCGGAAGGTGACCGATCACCCAAGATCCCGGAGGCGTCAGACCACCCTTTCGGCCCGCGCGAACCCGAGAACACGAAGACGTGTTCGACGCCGGGTGGTGCGCCCGATTCAGCTCTGCGGTCGGCCCGGACCTCGACGACGGTGCGCGGGCGGCTCCGGGTCGAGTACGGCGGTGGCCCGGCCGACCAGCTCGATGGTGTCGATGGCGAGCAGCTGGTCCTCGACGGTGGCGAGCCGGGCGCGGGCCTCGTGCGGTACGTGCACCGGGGAGCCCGCGGCCAGCGGCAGCAGGTGGAGCGTGACCTCGGCGCCCGCGCGGTAGCCGGCGTCGATCAGGTTGACCGTCCAGCGGGAGCCGTCCCAGAACCGGTCGGTCACCGTGGCGCCGTCGATGCGCAGTTCGCCGGTGTCGCCGGCCCAGAAGATGTGCAGCAGCGGATCGTGGTCCGCGCCGGCCGCCCACTCGGGCAGGTCGAGGCGGTAGACGGCGGCCAGTTCGTCGAAGATCTCCGGTGCGGGCGCCGACGGGCGGCCGTCGTGCTTGCCGTAGGTGACCGGGGTGACGGCTGCCGGGCGGATGAGCTCGGCGGCCACGGTCACGGCCCCGGGAGCGGGCGGTGGGAGCGGCAGGCTCCGGAACGATGTCACCACCGGGTCGTATAGGCGTACACCAGAGGTTGTCACGGTTTTGACCGTCACCTGGCCGGAGGCGTCCCACTGCAGTTCGTCGTCGCTGAGAAGGACCCGCCGCCCGCCGTCCTCGACCACCCAGACCGACGCGGCCGTCTCGGCCGGCAGGACGAGCACGTCGAGGGTGCCCAGCCGGACCGGCTCCAGGCCGGGGGTGACCTGCTGGACGCGCGTCTCGCCACCGGTGACCACCGCGATCTCCGGGTCGATGCCGGCCTCGGCGATCAGCACCAGCGTCGGCACCGGGCCGGGCAGCAGGGTGAGCGCGGTGGCGGTGGCCCAGGCGATGCGGACGCCGCCGGCGGTCAGGTTGAGCGGCCAGCGGGCCAGGGTGCCGGGCGGCACGTCGATCGGCTTCGACGGGAATTCGAGGTCGCCGCTGTCGAGGGTGACGCGGAAACGGGCGCCGCGGTAGGCCGGGAGCGGGAGGTGCGGCTGGTGCCAGGACAGGAAGAGAAAGCCGCTGTCACCGTCGCTGCGCAGGGCCCAGCGCAGCGTGTGGTCGTCGTCGACACCGGTCGGGCGTACGCCTGGCAAGCTGGACGGCATGTCGGCGAGCTTGTCGCCGAAGGCGGCGAGGAAGGCGTGCTGGCGGCGCAGCGCGGCGTGGCTCGGGGCGAGGGTGCCGGCCTCGCCGATCGGGGCGTGGAAGTCGTAGCCGAGCCGGGGCAGGTCGTTGGGATACCCGGTGGCGTGGGACTCCTGCAGATCCGGGCCGGGGTTCGTGCCGCCGGCGTACATGTAGTAGCCCTGCCAGGCTGAACCGTTCCCGATCTTGCAGTGCGCGATCGCCGCGACGTCGAGCGCGTCCGGGCGCGGCCGCCGGTGGTACGCGGTGGCCATGCCGCCGCCGAGCTCGCAGGTCGCCGGCGGGAAGAGGTCGGACGGCGTGCGCGGGCCACCGGACGCGGCCTCGATCGCCTGCACGCGCCGGACGTCGGCGCCGATGCCCGCGTCGTCCCAGACGTGGGAGAAGAAGTAGTGGTCGCGGAAGGTCGGGTCCCACGCCGCGTCGGCGTCCACCCAGAAGCCGTCGCCGTAACCGCCGTAGAGCGGGAGCACCTCGTCCTCGGGCAGGTCGGCGCCGCCCCACGCGGTGGCGGTCCACAGGGGTGCGGCCATCCCCGCCTCGCGCGCCAGCCTCTTCAGCGTGACCAGATGCTGCGGCTGGTCGTAGAGCTCGTTCTCCAGCTGGATGCCGAGCAGGGACCTGCCGGAGATCTCGCGGCTGATCTGCCCGAACCACTCGGTGACCAGCTCGAGATAGGCGGGGTCGTCGGTGCGGTGCCGGACCGGCGCGAGCTGCACCCAGTCGGGGAAACCGCCGTTGCGGGTCTCGCCGTGGCACCACGGGCCGATCCGCAGCACCACGTCGAGGCCGGTCTCGGTGGCCAGGTCGACGAAGGCGGCCACGTCGAGGTTGCCGTCGAAACGGGCCTCGCCACGGCGCGCGCTGTGGTGCAGCCAGAAGACGTAGGTGGCCACGACGGTGACCCCGCCGGCCTTCATCTGGCGCAGGCGCTCCGCCCACCGGTGCCGCGGCACCCGGCTGAAGTGCAGCTCGCCGGAGACCGGGATGACCGGGCGGCCGTCGCGGAGCAGGTATCGGCTGGTCAAACAGAGACCGGCACGCACGTCTTCGTCGTTGCTCATCCGCGGCCGGCGCAGCGGCGTCGCCCAGGGCTGATGGCGAACGGAGAGCGGCTCGAGCGGCGGCATGGGATCAGCTCCTTGCGATTTGACTGTAACCGGTCACAGACCGGCGAGCCCGAACGATACACAGGCGTAACGGGTGGGAAGCAAGCTCTTGACACGGGGCCGTAACAGCAGCACTGTAACCGGTCACAGGGACCGACCGAGGCGAATGCCTTCCGGCGGCTTCCCGTCCACGGCTTCCCGTTCCCGGCCAAGCCGATCAAGGAGGATCGATGAAGACGAAAATCGCCCCGTTCGTGGCGGCATTGACCTTGTTCGCCGTCACCGCCTGCAGCAGCAGCTCCGACTCCGACTCCGACTCGTCGTCGGGCGAGGCGAGCGGCCCGGTCTCCCTGACCTACTGGAGCTGGGCTCCGAACATGGACAAGGTCGTCGAGGCCTGGAACGCGAAGAACCCGAACATCAAGGTCACTGTCAACAAGCAGGACGGCGGCGACCCGGCCGTCACCAAGCTGCTGACCGCGATCAAGGCCGGCAGCGGTGCGCCGGACATCATGCAGGCCGAGTATCAGAAGATCCCCACGCTGGTCTCGGCCGACGCGATCGCCGACATCGCGGGTGAGGTCGGCTCGCTGAAGAGCAAGTTCCCGGAGGGCTCCTGGAACGGCGTCACCCTCGGCTCCGAGGCGGTGTACGGCGTACCCCAGGACTCCGGCCCGCTGATGTTCTTCTACCGCTCGGACATCTTCGACAAGAACGGCCTGCAGGCCCCGAAGACCTGGGACGACTACGCGGCGGCCGCCGAGAAGATCCACAAGGCCGACCCGAAGCAGTATCTCGGCACGTTCTCGGCCACCGACGCCGGCCTGTTCGCCGGTCTCGCCCAGCAGGCCGGCGCCTCCTGGTGGGGCGTGAACGGCGACGCGTGGAGCGTCAACATCGACGACGCCGCCACCCAGAAGGTCGCCTCCTACTGGGGTGGCCTGGTGGAGAAGGGCGTCGTCGACAACAAGCCGATGTACACCCCGGAGTGGAACGCCGCGCTCAACGACGGCACGCAGGTCGGCTGGGTCAGCGCGGTCTGGGCGCCGGGCGTGCTCGAGGGCAGCGCCAAGGACACCAAGGGCAAGTGGACGGCCGCTCCCATGCCGCAGTGGGACGCCGCGGCACCGGCGACCGGCAACTGGGGCGGCTCGGCCACCAGCGTCACCACCCAGAGCAAGTACAAGAAGCAGGCCGCCCAGTTCGTGTCCTGGCTGAACAGCGACCCGGAGGCCCTGAAGCTGCTGGCCGGCACCGCCAACGTCTACCCGGCCGCGACCGACGCCGCGGCGGTGCTCACCACGCCGCCGGCCTTCTTCTCCGGCCAGGCCGACTTCTACACGATCGCCGCCGACGCCGCGAAGACCACCAAGCCGTTCACCTACGGCCCCAACGTGAACGTCGCGTACAGCGCGTTCAACGACGCGTTCGGCAAGGCCGCGGAGTCGAAGAAGGCCGCCGCCTTCACCGGCGCGCTCACCACCATCCAGAAAACCACCGTCGACGACCTGAAGAACACCGGGTTCACCGTCGCCCAGTGAGCAATTCTCAACCTGGCATCGGGCCTGCACCTGCCGGGCCGTTGCCCGGCGCCGGCGGCCGAGGCACTCGCCACGTTGAAGAAGACTCAGTGATCGGCAGACCCGGGCGGGGTCGGCCCCGCCCGGGTCCCGGATCGGTTTCGCACAGGAAGGTTCGGCGATGTCGCTGATCACCCCAGCTCCTCCCAGCACCGCGCGCCCGGCCCCGGTGGCGAAGGCGGCGGCTCCGCGCACCCGGCGGGCCGGCGGCACCCCGTACGCCTTCCTCGCACCGGCGATGGTGCTCTTCGTACTCTTCCTCGCCGCGCCGATCGTGTACGCCGGTTACCTCAGCCTGCGTAAGGTCAAGGTCAGCGGGCTGGGACTGGGAGCCAAGGCCCGGACCGAGGTGTGGGCGGGTCTGAGCAACTACGCCAGGTCGATGACCGACCCCGACTTCCTGCCGAGCGTGTGGCGGGTTCTCGCGTACGGGATGATCGTGGTGCCGACCATGCTGGGCCTGGCCCTGCTGATGGCGCTGCTGCTGGACGCGAACCGGACCCGGGAATCGGTCGGCAAGTTCGCCCGGATTTCGATCTTTCTTCCGTACGCGGTACCGGCCGTTGTCGCCTCACTGCTCTGGGGCTTCCTCTACCTGCCCCGGGTCAGCCCGATCAACGACACCCTCGAGGCGCTCGGCATCACCGCACCGAACCTGCTCTCCTCGTCGGCGACCATCTGGGCGGTCGCCAACATCGCGGTCTGGGGCGGCACCGGCTTCAACATGATCGTCATCTACACCGCGCTACGGGCGGTCCCGACCAGCCTGTACGAGTCGGCCCGCATCGACGGCGCCTCGGAGACGGCGATCGCCTGGCGCATCAAGATCCCGATCGTGATGCCGTCGCTGGTGATGACGTTCGTCTTCTCGCTGATCGCGACCCTCCAGGTCTTCGCCGAGCCGATGACGCTCAAGCCGCTGTCGAACACCATCTCCACGACGTGGACGCCGCTGATGAAGGTCTACCGGGACGCGTTCACCCGCAACGACATCTACGCGGCCGCCGCCACCTCGGTGGTCATCGCGCTCGCCACGTTCCTCGTGTCCTTCGGCTTCCTGAAGCTCGTCGGGCGCCGGGCCTTCAATCAGGAGGACTGACCCATGTCCGTCATGACCGCGCAGAAGCGCAGTCCGGTCGCCACCACCCTCCTGATCCTCGGCGCCGCCTACTGCCTGCTCCCCGTCCTCTGGGTGCTGATCGCCTCCACCAAGAGCGCCGGCGAGCTGTTCTCCACCTTCACCCTGTCCCCGAGCGTCCACCTCTGGGACAACATCACCGACCTGGCCGGGTACCGCGACGGCCTCTACTGGCGCTGGATGGCCAACACCGCCCTGTACGCCGGTGTCGGCGCCGCCGCCTCCACGATGATCTCCGCGATGGCCGGGTTCGCCCTCGCGAAGTTCGAGTTCCGGGGCAAGAGTTTCGTCTTCAACGTGATCCTGGCCGGCGTCCTGGTGCCCGGCGTCATCCTGGCCATCCCGCAGTACCTGCTGCTGGCGAAGGTCGGGCTGACCAACACCTACTGGGCGGTGCTGCTGCCCAGCTTCATCAGCCCGTACGGCATCTACCTGGCCCGGATCTTCGCGGCCGCGGCGGTGCCCACCGAGATCCTGGAGGCGTCCCGGATCGACGGCGCCGGCGACTGGCGGACCTTCTACCGGGTGGTTCTGCCGATGATGCGCACCGGCCTGGTGACCGTCTTCCTCTTCCAGTTCGTGGCGATCTGGAACAACTTCATGCTGCCCTACATCATGCTCGGCGACGACAAGCTCTATCCGATCACGGTGGGCCTGAACGGCCTGCTCAACCAGGGTGCCAACCAGCCGGCGATGTACACGTCGGTGATCACCGGGGCGCTGATCTCGATCATCCCGCTGATCGCCCTGTTCCTGGCGCTGCAGCGGTACTGGCAGGTCGACCTGGCCGCCGGCGGGATCAAGGCCTGACTATGATCCCGAACGTGTCGCGCAAACGCCCCACCATCCGCGATGTCGCTCGCGAGGCCGGGGTCTCCTACGCGACGGTGTCGCGGGTGCTCAACGGGCGTGACTGGGTCAGCCCGGAGGCCGTTCGCGCGGTCCGGGACGCCATCTCCCGCACCGGGTACACCACCAACCACCACGCCAGGTCGCTGGCGACCGGCCGGTCCGGGTCGATCGCGTTCCTGCTGACCGAGCCGCAGCACCTGCTCTTCGAGGACCCGAACTTCTCGGTGCTGCTGCGCGGCGTGGCACAGGCGCTCTCCGACCGGGAGCTCACGCTGATCCTGATGATCGCGTCGACGCCGGAGGAGCGCAGCCGCACCATCGCGTACCTCGCCGGCGGTCACGTCGACGGGGTGCTGCTGGTGTCGCCGCACTCCGGTGACCCGCTGCTCGAGCAACTCGTCCAGGCCGAGGTGCCGATCGTGGCCTGCGGTCAGGTGCTCGGCTTCGAGGACTCGATCAGCTCGGTCTCGGCCGACGACTGGGGCGGCGCCCGGACCGCTGTCGAGCACCTGCTGGCGGCCGGCTGCCGGCGGATCGCCACGATCACCGGACCGCAGGACACCTTCGGCGGCGTGTTCCGGCTCCGCGGATACACCGACGCGCTCCAGGCGGCCGGGATCGCCGTCGACCCGGCGTACGTGGTGCACGGCGACTGGAGCCGGGAGAGCGGCGCGGCCGGGATGCGCACGCTGCTCAGCCGGGTGCCGGAGGTGGACGCGGTCTTCGCCGCCTCCGACGGGATGGCCGCCGCGACACTGCCGGTCCTGCGCGAGGCCGGCCGGGACGTCCCCGGTGACGTCCGGGTGGTCGGTTTCGACGACTCGGGGCTGGCCGCCACCACCGAACCGCCGCTCACCACCGTGCGGCACCCGCTGATGCGCATCAGCGAGGAGATGGTCCGCCTCCTCAACGATGTCATCGCCGGGCGTACCCCCCTGTCCATCACCGTGCCCACCAGCCTGGTGATCCGCTCTTCCTCCCCAGCCTGAGCTTTTCTCGGGCCCCCCGGGTCCGGCCTCGATCTCCCCCTTTGATCGAGGCCGGCTCCCAGCTCATTTCGTCCCTTTCGTCCACAAAGGAGCGTCATGAAAGTGCCAGCCGTCCTCCTCGCCGTGGTCCTCGCGGTGACCCTCTCCCCCAACCCCGCCGCAGCCTTTGAGAAACCCCAGCTGAGCATGCGCGGCGCCGACGTCTCGACACTCCCGCGAGCACTCGAGCTCGGCGCGAAGTTCTACGACTTCCGCGGGAAGCGGGACAACCCGTACGACATCCTGAAGAAAGCCGGCGCGAACTACATGCGCCTGCGGATCTGGAACGACCCGACCAGCGGCTACAGCGACAAGGCCCACGTCCTGAAGCAGGCGAGGGCGATCAAGAAGGCCGGTCACAAGCTGCTGATCGACTTCCACTACTCGGACACCTGGGCCGACCCCGGCAAGCAGTTCACCCCCGCCGCCTGGGAGGGCCACTCCCTGGAGCAGCTGACGAAGGACGTCTACGACTACACGTACGACGTGTGCACCAGCCTGAAGCGGCAGGGCACCACGCCGGACAGCGTGCAGATCGGCAACGAGATCAACGTCGGCATGCTCTGGCCCACCGGGTACGTCAACAACAGCGACTTCGGCCCGCTCGCGCGGCTTCTCAACGCCGGGCACGACGCGACCAAGGCGTGCAACCGCAAGACGCAGGTCATGGTGCACACCGCGCTGGCCGGCAACCCGGATGCCGCGCGCTGGTTCTACGACGGGATCACCGCCGCCGGCGCCCGGTGGGACATCACGGCGCTGTCCTACTACTGCATGTGGCACGGAAGTCTCGAAAACCTGAGAACCGTTCTGGCCGAGGTCCGCGATAGGTACAGCAAGCCCGTGGTGGTGGCGGAGACGGCGTATCCGTACACGACGGAGAATTTCGACCACCTGGAGAACATCATGGTGTCGCCGGCACCGTGCGACGGCATTCCGGCCAGCCCGCAGGGGCAGGCCCAGCAGTTCAGCGCGGTGCAGGACGCGGCCCGCGACGCCGGTGCGCTCGGCGTCTTCTACTGGGAACCCACCTGGACGGCGATCGACGGCAACGGCTGGGACACCGAGGACATCGAGAACTCGGGCAACGCCTGGGAGAACATGGCCACCTTCGACGACCGCGGCCGGGTCAACCCCTACATCCGCTGGGAGCGATGATGCGACGTACATTCCGGGCACTTCTCATCGCCACGCTCCTGGTGGCCTTCACTCCGGCACCCGCGCAGGCCGCACCGCTGACCATGCTCGGCGCCGACGTGTCGTCGCTGCAGCGCAGCCTCGACCTGGGCGCCAAGTACTACAAGAACGGCACCGCCACCGACCCGTACGACATTCTCAAGGGCGCCGGCGCCAACTACATGCGGCTGCGGGTCTGGAACAACCCGGCCAGCGGCTACAACAACAAGGCGAAGGTCCTCCAGCAGGCCAAGGCGATCAAGGCCAAGGGCCTCAAGCTCATGGTCGACTTCCACTACTCGGACACCTGGGCCGACCCCGGCAAGCAGTACACCCCCGCCGCCTGGTCGTCACACTCCCTCAGCCAGCTCCAGACCGACGTCTACAACTACACCTACGACGTCTGCACCGCCCTGAAGGCGCAGGGCACCACCCCCGACAGCGTGCAGATCGGCAACGAGATCAACGTCGGCATGCTCTGGCCCCGCGGCCAGGTGGTGAACAACAACTTCGCCCCGCTCGCCGGCCTGCTCAAGCAGGGCTACAACGCCACCAAGGCGTGCAACAGCTCCACCCAGGTCCTGATCCACACCGCCAACTCGGACAGCCTGGCCCACGCCCGCTGGTTCTACGACGGCATCACGGCCCAGGGCGTCAAATGGGACATCACCGCCCTGTCCTACTACTGCATGTGGCACGGCACCCTGGCCAACCTCCACAACGTCATCACCGACATGCGCACCCGCTACGGCAAACCGGTCGTCCTCGCGGAGACCGCCTACCAGTTCACCAGCGCCGACGCCGACAGCGAGCGCAACTCCATCCCCGGCACAGTCCTCTGCGACAACATCCCGTCGACGTGGGCCGGCCAGGCGCAACAGTTCACCTGGGTGCAGAACACCGCCCGCAACGCCGGCGCCATCGGCGTCTTCTACTGGGAGCCCACCTGGTATGCGATCAAGGGCAACGGCTGGGACCCCGCCAACATCAACGGTACGGGCGACGGCTGGGACAACATGGCCACCTTCGACTGGACCGGCAACGTCAACCCCGGCCTGAGATGGACGGCGTGAGGTTGACGGCCTGATCCTTCGGTCGTGCTGAGGGGCCGGTCCGGCGTGAACGCCGGACCGGCTTCTTCTTCGACACGGAGGTGGGTGCCCGTCGCCACGGTGGCGATCCGGCTCGTAGGGTCGACGTGTCTCGTAGCCGGTCGCGGAGGGGCGGGTGGGTCGTGGAGCCGCCGATCACATACCGAGGGGCACTGCAACTGCTGGGTAAGCACGATCCGATGTGGCTCTCCACGCTCGACGGCCTCCTGGGTGGTGCGATCCTGTCGAGTGGGGCCATCAAACCGATAGCCGGCATGTTCGGCCTGGTGGACCAGAAGAACGAAGCGATGACACTCCTGCGGAAAGGATACGGTGCGGCGAAGGACAGGCTCTTGAAGACGGGAGGCTACGAGCGCCAGTACCTGGTGACCGCCGCGCACACCGTCATCGTCCTGACATCCCTGTTCGACGCGCTGCGCGACAGCATCGGAAAGGAGAAATACGGCGCCCTCGAGTTCACCGACAACGAGAAGCTCCGCCGGTTGTCCCCCACCACGAACAAGAACGAGGACGCCCGCCGCATCGACATGCTGTACCGAACTGAAGTGCCCGCACCTTCGGTGGATTACGGCTTCGAGGAGAATCTGCCCCGCCTGCGGAAGTATTATCGCGAACTGATCAGGTCCACGCTCGAGTTCGCCGAGAAGCTCGCCGCGGGAAATTCTGTTCCGGCGGCTGCCAACCTCGAGTACATCGACGACCTGGCCGACCTCTCCATCGGAAAGTACATCGGGAGCTACCTGCAGTTGGCGGTCGACGTGCCCGAGTTCCGCTTCTTCGCGGAACTGAAGGAGTTCGGATCGACCAGAAAGACGATTCGAGGTGTCGGCGCGAAACTCGACTCGCTCCACGAGCGGATCACCGAGCACCACGCCCACACCGTCGAAGCACATTCGCGTGCGCTCACGGCATTCGAGGTTCGCTTGCGCGAGATCTCCCCTGATGTCGTTCCGGCTGCTACCGGGGCTCTTGAGGTTCTCCGCAGGACGAACGCCGGCGCACTCCAGGACCCGATCCTTCCGCACGAGCAGCTCCACGACATTCCCGACATAACCTCACCTGCCATCAAAGACATCTACGTGGAGCCCCACTTCCGTGTCTCGGTCTACTCCCGAAGCAGCAGGCCGACCGAGGAGAGCTGGTGGCGGCGCCTGCACCGCAGGCAGGACCTCAACCTCTTCCTCGCCTCGTACTTCGCGTCGCCGTCGAGCACCGGCCGCCCTCTCCTGATCCTCGGACACCCCGGCGCCGGCAAATCCCTGCTCACCAGAATTCTGACTGCTCGCCTGCCCGCGGAGGCCTTTGTCGCCGTCCGAGTGCCGCTGAGAGAGGTGAGTGCCGACGCCCTCCTCCACGAACAGATCGACGAGGCGCTGAACCAGGCCACGTACAGCAGGGTCAACTGGCGCGAGATGAACGATGCGACGGAAGACCGGATGCGGGTGTTCATCTTCGACGGCCTGGACGAACTGTTACAGGCCGGCCAGTTGACGCACTCCGACTTCCTTCAGGACATCGCCGACTTCCAGCGACGCGAGGCGCAGCACGGTCAGCCGGCGGCGGTTCTCGTCACCAGCCGCACCGTTGTCGCGGACAGAGTCGCCATTCCCCTGGGCACCTCGGTATTGCACCTCGAGCCCTTCGATGACGACCAGGTCGCCGAGTGGCTCCGGAACTGGAGACAGGCGAACGCGCGCCTCGACGGCGGAAATCGCCTGTTGCGGCCGAGCTCGGCGTTGCGACAGCGGGAGCTCGCCCGCCAGCCGTTACTGCTCATGATGCTCGCCGTGTACCAGTCGGATCCCACCACGGAGGGTTTGCGGCCGGGGATGTCGAGTGGCGAGCTCTATCAGGCGGTGGTGAGGAACTTCCTGCGCAGAGAGGCGCGCAAGCACGCCGACTCGCCCAGCGACCTGGAAGCACGCCGAGCGGATCAGTCCTGGCGCATGTCGGTCACGGCCTTCGCCATGTTCAACCGCGGCCGGCAGAGCATCATGGACGACGAGATCGGCTCCGACCTTCTCGCCCTGGACGGCCTTCCGGCCGGAACACCCGAGCAGCGACTCCGCCTGGGCCAGCAAGCTGTCGGGAGCTTCTTCTTCATCCACACCGCGCAGGCGGGTTCTCCGGGTGGAGATCATGTCCGGCGCTCCTACGAGTTCCTGCACGCCACCTTCGGGGAATTTCTGGTGGCCGAGCGGACGAGCGAGCTGCTGTTCCGGTTGGCCGATTCACACCGGACCGCGAACGGCAGCACCGGGCATGACATCGACGACCATTTGCTGTTCGCCCTGCTCTCCCACCGCCCGCTGGCCATACGGTCCTCCATAGCGAACTTCGTCAACGACCTCGTGCCGGCCGGTGATCCACGGCGGGAGCCGGTCGGCGCGGCGATCACCGCGATCCTGCACGGCCTGAGGACGAGACGCGGAGACGGGACGCACGACGCCTACGCGCCGACCCCCGACGACCACCTTTCCCGGCTGGCGACGTACTCGGCGAACCTTGTTGTCCTTCGCGTCCACCTCACCGACAACGGCGTGCCGATCACGGACCTGGCACCCAGCGATGAGGCATGGCAGTCCCTGGTCCGCCTGTGGTGGAGTGGGCTGGACGGCGACGGATGGGCAGCTCAGGTGCAGGCGCTCGACACCGACGGGAGAACAAGAGTCGTCTTCCCCCGAGGCCCGCGGAGCTTCGACGTGACACGGCCGGTGATCGGATACGCCCAGCTGACCGGGGACGTCTCCCTCGAAGACGCGATCACCACGGGATATACCGAGCTGCGTCTTCGCAATCGGAGGCCGGACATGGGTTCCGATCGTTAGAGCCGACCCTGACGCCGCTATGCACGCGTGAGCGCCGCATCGGCTGCCGGCGATGCAGTCCAACGGCGGGCGGCGGGGCGGTCGGAGATCGAGCTGCAGTGGCGCCGCATGGCGCGCTGCGGCCGCGCGTGGGCAGGTGGTCGCGTTGTGGCCCGGGGACGGGACAGCTGGGTTTCAGGAACGGGATCGACCGTACCAAAAAGTCAGGAAACGGCTCGCGCCGCCTCACTCGCAGTGAGTGAGACGGCGCCCGGACAGATCAATCAGCGTGAGCGGGTCGGTGTGGGAGACGGTTCGGACGGAGCAGAGCCGTTGGCCGACGGAGTGCCGGCCGAATTGCCGCCGGTCCGGGAGTCAGCCGACTGGGAGTCGGCGGGCTGGGAGTCGGCGGGCTGGGAGTCGGCGGGCTGGGAGTCGGCGGGCTGGGAGTCAGCGGACACGGTGTCGGCGGAGTGAGCGCCTGCGGCGTGGGCGGCGGGCGCGCGTTCCAGTGCGGCGCCCTCCACGTCCAGCTCCGGCAGCCAGCGCAGCCAGCGCGGGAGCCACCACGCGGAGCGGCCGAGGAGGGCCAGGGCGGCCGGGACGGCGATCATGCGGACGATGAAGGCGTCGAAGGCGATGCCCACGGCCAGGGCGAAGGCGATGGGCTTGATGGTGTCGTTGCCTTCGGGGACGAAGGCGGCGAAGACCGCGAACATGATGGTGGCGGCGGCCACGACGACGGGGGCCGCCTGGCGGAAGCCGGTGACGATGGCGTCGCGGGGTGAGGCGCCGTGGGCGTGGGCCTCGTGCATGCGGCTGACCAGGAAGACCTGGTAGTCCATGGCGAGGCCGAAGAGGATGCCGACGATGATGATCGGCGCGAGGCTGAGGATCGGGCCGGTGGAGCCGGCGTTGACCGCGGAGGCGGCCCAGCCCCACTGGAAGACGGCGACCGTGGCGCCGAAGGCGGCGCCGATGGTGAGCAGGAAGCCGAGGACGCCGACGACCGGGACGAGCAGCGAGCGGAAGACCAGCACCAGCAGGACGAAGGCGAGGCCGACGACCAGGGCGAGGTAGACCGGGAGGGCGTCGTTGAGCTTCTGCGACACGTCGATGCTGATCGCGGTGTTGCCGGTGACGTAGACGGTGGCGCCGTCAGCGTCGGGGATCGTGTCGCGGATCGAGTTGACCAGGTCGACGGTCTTCTGGTCCTCGGGACCGGACGCCGGGATGATCGTGATCAGCGCGGCGGACTGGTCCTGGCTGGGCTGCGCGGGGGTGGCCAGGGCGACGTCCGGCAGGGCGGCGACCTTCTTCTGCACCTCGCCGGAGTAGGCGACCGCGTTGGGCCCGTCGACGAGGATCAGCAGCGGGCTGCTGACGCCGGGGCCGAACCGGGTGTTGATGATCTCCTGGGCGGCGGCCTGGGTGCTGCCCTCGGCGGCCCGCTGGTTGAGGGTGGTCTTCATCGAGAAGAACGGGATGGCGATGACCGCGAGCGCGGCGACGGCCAGGATCAGGCTGAGTACGCGCTGGTGGGTGACCATGTGCGCCCAGCCGCGGATGAAGCCGCGCCCGGCCGGGATCTCGTCCTGTTCGACCGGCGGCACGTCGCGCAGCTTGCGGGGCAGGGCCTTCAGGCCGATGAAGCCGAGGACGGCCGGGACCAGCGTGATGGCGACGAGGACCGCGATGACGATGGTGGCCGCGGCGGCGATACCCATCTCGCTGAGGAACGGGATGCCGACGACGGAGAGGCCGGCGAGCGCGATCACCACGGTGAGACCGGCGGTGACGACGGCCGAGCCCGCGGTGCCGACCGCCTTCGCGGCGGCGTCGTGGACGGAGAGGCCGCGCCGCAGCTCGTGCCGGTGCCGGGTGACGATGAACAGGGCGTAGTCGACGCCGACCGCGAGGCCCAGCATCACCGCCAGGATCGGGGTGGTGGACTGGAGGTCCATGAAGCCGGTGAGGGTGACGATGCCCGCCGCGCCGATGGCGACGCCGACGATCGCGGTCAGCAGGTTCATGCCGGCGGCGACGAGCGAGCCGTAGGTCAGGGCCAGCACGATGAGGGCGACGACCACACCGAGGATCTCGGAGGCGCCGCCGATGTCGGCCGGGTTGCTGAGCGCCTCGCCGCGGGCTTCGACGGTGAGCCCGCCGGACCGCCCGGCGTCGACGGCGCTGAGGATCGCGGCCCGCTGGTCGTCGGTGACCTCGGACGGCTGCACACCGTAGGTGACGGTACTGAATGCGGCACCCTGGTCCTGGGAGACCGACGGCCGCTGCGGGTCGAGCGGGTTGCTCGCGCTGACGACGCCGGGAAGCCCTCCGAGGCTGCCGACGACCTTGGCGACCTTGGCGGCGTTCGCCGGGTCGGTGACCTTCTCGCCGCCCGGGGCCTGGAAGACCACCTGGACGGTCGCGCCGGCCGACGCCGCGCCGAACTTGTCCTTCATCAGGTCGAGCGCGGTGGTCGACTCCTGGCCGGGAATGCTGAACGTGTTCGCCGTGGTCCCGGAGAGCGTGGCGGCGCCGACACCGACGGCCACGAGGGCCACGAGCCAGGCGATCGTGACGACTATCCGGTGCCGTACCGACGCCAGCCCGAGGCGATGCAGCAACGTTGCCATGGTGGGGGATCCCTTTGTTAGTGGTGGTGCCCGAGGGCGTCGTAGCCGACCTCGACGAGGGTGGCCATCGCTTCGGGGGTCAGGTGGTCGCGCAGCGTCACGCTGGCCACCGCGAGGGCGCCGAGCGCGCCGGTGACCCGCAGGGTCCGAGCCTGGTCGCAGAGGAACTCGATGCCGAAGGCCGCGCCGACCGCGTCCCCGACGACCTGCAGCGCGGAGCCCATCTCCCCGTCCGGTTCGCTGACCAGGGAGGAGAGCAGCAGCGCGACGGCGCCGGGCTGGGCCAGCGCGAGCCGCGCGAACGCCGTGACCACCGCGCGGTCGCGCTCCGCGCCGGTCGGCAGGTCGGCGACACCTGTCGTGGTCTCGCGGATCTGACCCACGCAGCGCTCGATGACGGCCTCCTGCAGGGCTTCCTTCGTCGGGAAGCGGTGCAGCAGGCCGGTCTTGGAGTAGCCCACCGAGTCGGCGATGCGCTGGACCGACGTCTCCTTGAAGCCGTGCCGCGCGAAGAGGTGCGCGGCGGCATCGAGGATCTCGTCGTCGATCTGCTGCTTGGTGGGGCGCGGCATAGGACCACCGTAGACCGTTATGGACCAACCTGGTCCGCCGGGGACCGTGTCAGTCCCCACACTTCGGGATGCGACACCGCGATTACCCAGTGATGGGGTGATGAACCATGAAAAGGTCACCGAGGTACGGGTCCGGCCCGTCCACCGACTTGCCGAAGGCCAGCGGCTCGTCCTCGCACTCGACGAGGTAGACCGGGAGCCAGAGCGGCCGGGTGCCGGTCTGCTCCGCCGCCACCGGCACCACCGGCCCGGTGAAGTCGGCGAGGTCGTCACGGCCGAGCAGCTTCTCCACGGTCCCGGCGGGCAGCGAGGCGGACCCCGGCACCGGCCGGAAGAGCGTGCCGTCGGGCAGGGTCAGCTCCGGTACGCGCAGCCAGCTCGACGCCGCCACGCACGAGTACGGCACCGGCTCCCCCGCGAACCCGTCGAACCGCAGCAGCATCCGCCGCCCCTTGGCCAGCTGATAGCGCCGCCCGTCCGCGAGCGACTGCCGGCCCAGCTCGGTCAGCGACAGCTTCCCGTCGTCACGCCCGAGGTGCCCGATACCGGCCAGGAAGCGCAGCGCCCGGGACACGATCGCCGGTTCGACGCCGAAGAAGCCGGCCAGCTCGGCGGGGTCCACCATGCCACCCTCGTCGATCGCTCGGGCCAGGTAGCGGTCGAAGACGTCGTACGGCTGGGACTCCCGGACGGTCGCGACGACCTCGGCCGCCCACATCGGCAGCAGCAGCGGCAGGATGCGGACCGGCCGGACCTCGGGCAGCGCCTCGACCCGCCGGGTCACCTCGCGCAGCGGGAGATGGGCCCACTCGCTCACCGGACGCCCGCCCGATTCGCCCCGGGAACGCGGGCCCGCTCGCTCACGACAGGTCCGCCCGGTTCGCCTCGGGCGCGCGGGCCGCGAGCAGGTCCAGCACGCTCCCCCGGCTCGGCGAGCCGACCAGCACCGCGCGGCGGGCCCGGACCAGCGGGACGAGCGCGACCGGCACCGTGACCCGGCCCGCGTCCTCGACGACGACCAGGTCGAACTCGAGGTCACCGTGGCCGGGCCGGCCCGCGCCGAGGCAGGTGGTGGCGACGACGTCCGCATATCGCAGGAGCTCGGGGTGCAGCTGGCGGCTCGGCCGGGCGGCACGCTGCCGCCACTCGCGGATCAGGCCGGCCCGGGCGCGCAGCACCGGCTCGGCCTCCCGGCAGTGCCCGGCCAGCCTCTCCAGACCGGCGGCGTCGGCGGTCCACTCGGGAACCGCCATCACGCCGGTCAGCATCCGGGCCAGCTGGTGGGCGGACCGCTCGGCGGACTCCAGGACGCGCCGCGCCGCCACGTCAGCCAGGGCCGCCCGCTCGGTCGCCGACCGCACCTCGGTATCGCGGTCGATCGCCGACTCCAGCCGCTCCCGCTCGTCGGCCAGCGCCCGGTGACGCTCCGCCAGCTCGGCTCGCGCGGCGTCGGCCCGCGCGAGCCGGGCCCGCAGGCGCGGTGCCCGCCACCGGAGCAGCCGCGAGCTCTCGGCCCGCAGAAGGGCCTCGCCCAGCCGGTGCTCGGGCTCCTCCGGGACAGCGGCGGCCTCGACGGCCAGCCGGGCCTCGCGCACCGGCCCACCCAGCCGCTCCCGGGCCGCGGCGATCACCACGTCCCGCTCGGCGGCGGACAGATCGGCCCGCTTGCGCGCCTCACGGGCCTCCTCCAGGGAGGTGCCGAGGCGGCGCAGCCAGCCTTTCGCCGGCGACGGATCACCGAGCCACGCGTCCAGGCGGTGGGCCGCTGCCTGCGAGCGGGCGAGGACCCGTTTCTGCACCCCGGCGGCGACGGCGTCCAGGGTGCCCGGCCCGCCGCCGGCCTGGTCGGTGCGGACCACCATCGGCCCGTCCGGCAGGCGCGAGACGATCGTGTCGAGCGCCGCGGTGGTCGAGGCCGCGATCAGCACCCGCTCGCCGCGCTCCGCGGCGGCACGCACGATCTCCAGGACGGTCAGCGCGCGGTTGACGCCGGGTGGCGCCACAAGACAGAACACATCGGGTACGCCTAGAGCGTGCCGAACCACGTCAGCACCCGGTTCGGGTGGTCCTGCCTGGGCCCACCGCCCACCGGCCAGCAGGTGGAGGAGTCCCGGGTTCGCGGTGGCGCCGGCCCGCAGCCTGATGATCGCATCACGCTGGACCCGCTCGTCGAGGCCGGGCGCGCCGGCGGCGACGGCATCCTCCAGGGCAGCACAGAATCGGTCCTCGTCGCGTCCTAGATCGACAGAGGTCGACACCATGCGACAAACATAGTCGCTGCCATCACGAACGGGCACCGGCGGGCCGGGGTAATCGGCTGGATCATGTCCTCATGACCTCACAGCACGCCGATCTCGTCCTCACCGGTGGCCCGGTGTTCACAGCGGACTCCGCCCGGGGGCACGCCACCACTGTCGCCGTCCGTGACGGGCGGATCCTCGCGGTCGGCACCGACGAGGTACGCGACCTGGCCGGCCCGGGGACCGAGACCGTCGACCTGCGGGGCCGCCTGCTGCTGCCCGGGTTCCAGGACGCGCACGTGCACGCGGTGATGGGCGGGGTCGAACTCGGTCAGTGCGACCTGACCGGCACGGCCGACCCGGGCGAATATCTGCGGCGGGTCCGGGCGTACGCGGACGCGAACCCGTCGGCCGAGTGGATCGCGGGTGGCGGCTGGGCGATGGAGAGCTTTCCGGGCGGCGTACCGGGCCGGGAGCTGCTGGACCGGGTGGTCCCCGACCGGCCGGTCTACCTGATCAACCGGGATCACCACGGCGCCTGGGTGAACAGCCGGGCCCTGGAGCTGGCCGGGATCACCGCGGCGACCGCCGACCCGGCGGACGGCCGGATCGACCGGGCGCCGGACGGGTCCCCGGCCGGCGGCCTCCAGGAGGGAGCCATGCAGCTGGTGGCGGCCCTGCTGCCGGAGGTGACACCGGCCGAGCGGCTGGCCGGGCTGCTCCGGGCGCAGGACCTGCTGCACTCGCTCGGCGTCACGGCCTGGCAGGACGCGATGCTGTGCGGGAGGAACGGATATCCGGATGTGTCGGACGCGTACCTGAGCGCGGCGACCGGCGGAATGCTGACGGCGAGCGTGGCCGGCGCGCTCTGGTGGGACCGGGACCTCGGCGCCGAGCAGATCCCCTCGCTGGTGGAGTACCGCGAGCGGTTCACCGCCGGGCGGCTGCGCAGCGGCAGCGTGAAGCTGATGCTCGACGGGGTGGCGGAGAACTTCACCGCGGCGATGACCGCTCCCTATCGGGACGGGTGCGGGTGCGCCACCACGAACCGGGGGCTGTCGTTCCTCGACCCCGCGGCGCTGCCGGGATATGTCACCGAGCTGGACGCGCTGGGTTTCCAGGTGCACTTCCACGCCCTCGGCGACCGGGCGGTGCGGGACGCGCTCGACGCGGTGGCGGCGGCCCGGTCCGTCAACGGCTTTCGCGACACCCGCCCGCACCTGGCGCACCTGCAGGTGGTGCATCCGCTGGACGTGCCCCGGTTCCGGGAGCTCGGTGCGAGCGCGAACCTGCAGGCGTACTGGGCGTCGCACGAACCGCAGATGGACGACCTGACGATCCCGTTCCTGGACCCGGCGCTGGCCGCCCGCCAGTACCCGTTCGGTGACCTGCGCCGGGCGGGCGCGCACCTGGCGGCGGGCAGCGACTGGCCGGTCACCACGCCGGACCCGCTCCAGGCGATCCACGTGGCGGTGAACCGGGTGCACCACGGCGCCTCGTACGAGCCGTTCCTGGCGTCGCAGGCCCTGGACCTGAGCACGGCCCTGACCGCCTACACGGCGGGGTCGGCCTACGTGAACCGGCTGGACGACACCGGGACGCTGCGGCCGGGGAACCGGGCCGACCTGGTGGTGCTGGACCGGGACCCGTTCGCCGCTCCGCCCGCCGAGATCGGTGAGACGCGGGTGGCGCTCACCTATGTCGACGGGCGGCAGGTCTACGCGGCGTCTTAGTTGCGCTGCTCGTCCTCGTCGCCGGCCTCGTCGCCGGCGGGCTGCTCGGCGGCGGCCTGCGCGTGGCGGGCGGGCGGCGCCTCCAGCTCCTCGGCGATCGGCTCCTCCTCGAGGATCTCGCCGGTGTCGGCGGTGACCTGCGGCGCGTCCATCCAGAGGGCGCGCAGCTGGGACTGCATGAACGCGGTGAGCCGGCCACGGTACTCGCGGTCGAAGTCCTCGAGGGCCTCGATCTGCTGCTGGAGGGCTTCGCGCTTGACGCCGAGGCTGCCGACCACGTCGTCGTAACGCTGCTGCGCCTGGTGCCGCAGCTGCTCGGCACCGGCCACGGCGTCCGCGCCGATGGTCTCGGCACGCGACCGGGCGTCCGCCACGATCTTCTCGGCGTTGCGGCGGGCCTCCTCCGCCATGGCCTGCGCGTCGCGGGCCATCTGCTCGGCCGCGGCCCGCGCCTCGGCCAGCACCCGGTCGGCCTCCCGGCGCACGCTGTTCGCGTGTCCCTGTGCGTCGCGGGCGATCTGTTCGGCAGCCGCCAGCGCGTCCGTGCGGATCTTGTCCGCGTGGTGCTGGGCGCTGGCGACGTGCTCCTCGGCCGTCCGCTGAGCGAGGGCGAGAACCTGCAAGGCCTGGTTCGGGAGGCCGGGGTTTGGTGCGATCACAGCATGCTCCGAGGTCTGGCCATTGGTCCCATTGAGCAGCACTTCGACACGATCCTTCGCTGGTTGCCGGTCTTGCGTGCGCACCGGTTCGAGCGGTGCCGCCCCGGCATTTCCGACCGGAGCGCTGCGCATGATCGGCGGATGCTACCAAGGTCTGCCGGGCAGTTGCGAGAGATCCTCAGTAACCGATCGGGCACAGTGAGCAGCCGTTTCGGCCGTTGAGGACAAAACGAACATCTCGCCCATTAAGCTCGTTTTGTCTACCGCCCGACGCCTTCGAGGATGACCCATGCGAACCCGCCGCTCCCTGGTCCTGCTGACCGCCGCCATGCTGACCGGGACCGCCCTGCTGAGCGGTGGTGCGGAAGCCTCCGTGATCTCCCGCTACGAGGTCGCGTTCTGGGGCCTGAACGAGGCGCCGGGCTCGACCCGGATGATCGACACCAGCGGCAACGGCCACGACGGGAGGATCGGCAAGGAGGTCGAGCTCGGCATCCCGGCCGGCGTCGACGGTGGCTACCGCTTCGAACGCCTGGAACCGGACACCCCGCCGACCCATCCGCAACACCTGGTCGTGGTGCCGCACAGCCCCGCGCTCAACCCGGCGAGCAACGACTTCGCGGTGACCGTACGGCTGCGCACCACCAACAAGTTCGGCAACATCATCCAGAAGGGGCAGGCCACTGTCACCGGCGGCAGCTTCAAGCTGCAGATCCCCAACGGGCGGGTGGAGTGCACGTTCCGGGGGTCCAAGGGGACGATGGAGCTGTTCGCGCCGTACCAGATCAACGACGGGGCCTGGCACGTCGTCCGCTGCCTGCGCGTGCGGGACGGGGTCGCGATGATGATCGACGGGCAGCAGGTCGCGTCGCGGGCCGGCTGGACCGGGCCGATCGCCAACAACTGGCCGGTCTCGATCGGCGGCAAGATGGACTGCGACCAGAAGGACGTCGGCTGTGACTACTACGCCGGCGACCTCGACTACATCTTCCTCGAGTCGGTGCCGCAGCAGCAGTGGTGACGCCGCAGCAGTGGTGACGCCGCAGCAGTGGTGACGCCGCAGCAGTGGTGACGCCGCAGCGGCGATGACCGAGGCACCTGACCGTGTGGATCCGGGATCGCCGGGTTCCACACGGTCAGCGGCTTCTGATCGCTCCGATCAGCGGCCGAAGCCCCGGGCCAGGCGGTGGTAGGCCTGGTTCCAGCGGATCTCCTTGACGAACGACCGGGTGGTCGTCGCCTCGTCGATCACGACCAGCTCGGTCTCCACCATCTCGGCCAGGTCGGCCAGTTCCTCCGCGCCCACCGCCGAGGACAGCACGGTGTGGTGCGGGCCGCCCGCGGTGAGCCAGCACTCGGCAGACGTGGACAGGCTCGGTGCGGGCTTCCAGACCGCCCGCGCGACCGGCAGCCTGGGCAGCGGCGCGGTCGGCGGCACCACCTCGATCTCGTTGGCCACCAGGCGGAAACGCTCACCCAGGTCGGCCAGGCCGAGTACGACAGCGGGGCCGGGAGCGGCGTCGAAGACCATCCGGACCGGGTCCTCGCGGCCACCGATGCCCAGCGGGTGGATCTCCAGGCGCGGCGTGCCGGCGGCGATCGACGGGCAGACCTCGAGCATGTGGGCACCGAGGATGACCTCGTTGCCCGGCGTGAGGTCGTAGGTGTAGTCCTCCATGAACGACGTGGCACCGCCCGGGACCATCGCCTTGAGGGTGTGCACCAGCACCGAGGTCTTCCAGTCACCCTCGCCGCCGAAGCCGTAGCCCTCGGCCATCAGCCGCTGAACGGCCAGGCCGGGCAGCTGCCGCAGGCCGCCGAGGTCCTCGAAGTTGCTGGTGAACGCGCGGAAGCCGCCCTCGGTGAGGAACTGGCGCAGTCCGATCTCGATGCGCGCCGCGTACCGCAGCGAGTCGAGCCGGTCCCCCAGCAGCTCGGGAGCGAGCTCGTAGAGGTCCTGGTACTCCGCGACCACCTTGTCGATCTCGGCGTCGAGGACCTGATCCACGACGGCCACGAGATCGTTCACGCCGTACGTGTTGACCGAGACCCCGAAGCGCAACTGCGCCTCCACCTTGTCCCCCTCGGTGACCGCGACGTCGCGCATGTTGTCACCGAAGCGGGCCAGCTTGAGGCTGCGCATCGCGGCGTAGCCGCGGGCCGCCCGCACCCAGGTCGCGATCCGCGCGACCACCGCCGGGTTGCTGACGTGACCGGCCACCGTCTTGCGCGGCACACCGAGACGGCTCTCGATGAACCCGAACTCACGGTCGCCGTGCGCCGCCTGGTTCAGGTTCATGAAGTCCATGTCGATCTCGGACCAGGGCAGCTCGACGTTGTGCTGGGTGTGCAGGTGCAGCAGCGGGGCACGCAGCGCGTCCAGCCCGGCGATCCACATCTTGGCCGGGGAGAACGTGTGCATCCAGGTGATCACGCCGAGCACGCCGGGGGTCGACGAGGCCTGCCGGCAGATGTCGAGGATCTGCTCGGCCGTGGTGAGCACGGGCTTCCACACGACGTCCGCGTCGAGCTGGGCGTCCAGCGAGCGCGCGATCTCCTGCGACTGGCTCGCCACCTGGTCCAGGGTCTCCGGACCGTAGAGACCCTGGCTGCCGGTGAGGAACCAGACTTCCCCGTTGCTCATCTGTAGCCCTTCTGAGAACGGGCTGCGTCGCGGACACGCCGCAGCCGGTGTGACATCTTGGCGCCCACGTCACTTCACTTTTCTGGTGACGAGCCGCTGCATGACGATGAAGCCGAAGAGCAGGACGCCGACGATGATCCGGGTCCAGGCGGAGTTCAGGTCGCCCTGGAACATGATGATCGTCTGGATCAGCCCGCAGACCATCACGCCGAGCAGGGTGCCCAGCACGTAACCCGAGCCACCGGTGAGCAGCACACCGCCGATGACCACGGCGGCGATCGCGTCGAGCTCGAGGCCGTTGCCCTGCAGTGCCCAGCCCGAGGTCGAGTTGATGCTGAACAGCACACCGCCGAGGGCCGCGCAGAAGCCGCTGAGGGTGTAGACGGCGATCCGCGTACGGCCGACCGGCAGGCCCATCAGCAGGGCCGAGTCGGCGCTGCCACCGATCGCGTAGACGTTGCGGCCGAACCGGGTCCAGGCCAGCACCGCCGCGGCGATCAGCACCACGGCCACCGCGATGACCGCGACCGGCTTGGTGACGACACCGTCGGCGAGCGGGATCCGGTAGTCCGAGATCGCCCGCCACGTCTCGTCCCGGATCGGGATCGAGCTCTGGTTGATGAACAGCGCCAGGCCGCGGGCGATGAACAGCCCGGCCAGCGTGGCGATGAACGGCTCCACCTTGAAGAAATGGATCACCGCACCCTGACCGGCGCCGAGCAGAGATCCGAGCACGAGCACCAGCACGAGTACGACGAGCGGCGGCCAACCACCCTGGAGAAGCGTCGCCGTGAGCGTGGTGGTGAGCGAGATGACCGCGCCGACCGACAGGTCGATACCACCGGTGATGATCACGAAGGTCATGCCGACCGCGACCACCAGCAGCACCGCGTTGTCGCGGAACAGGTTGACCAGCACGCTCGGCTGGCCGAAGTTCTCGTAGTTCACGACACCACTGGTGTACATGATCACCAGCAGGGCGAGGGTCGCGAGAACCGGCAGATACTTGGTGTTCGGCCGGTAGACGCGGCGGCGTGGGTTGGCCGGCGAGTCGGGCTTGCGGCCGGTGTCCGGGGTAGCGTCGATGGTCGTCATGCGGGAACCTCCGCTCGCACCGCGGCTCTACGCGGCGTGAGCCTGCCGAATACCTTCTCCCGGAAGGTCGGGGACTGGGACAGGCAGAGCGCGACGACCACGACCGCCTTGAACAGCAGCGTGGCCTGCGCCGGTACGCCGATGGCGACGACCGTGACACCCAGCGTCTGGATGAGGACGGCGCCGAGGACCGTACCGGCGATCGAGAACCGGCCGCCGACCAGCGCGGTCCCGCCGATCACCACGGCGAGGATCGCGTCGAGCTCGATCAGGTTGCCGGCCGAGATGCTGTCGGCGCTCTTGATGTTCGCGCTGTAGATCAGGCCCGCGAGACCGGCGAACCCGCCCGCCACCACGTAGACCATGACGGTGATCCGCCGCGCGCCGATGCCGGCCAGCCGGCTGGCGCTCGGGCTGCCACCGACCGACTCCAGCAGCAGGCCCAGCGCGGTGCGCCGGGTCAGCAGGACGATCAGCGCGACCGCGGCGGCCGCGATCAGGAAGGCGACCGGCAGGCCCAGGAAGAAGCCCGAAGCCATTGTCGCGTACGGGCTGGACTGCACATTGATGATCTGACCGTCGGTGATCAGCTGGGCGATGCCACGGCCGGCCACCATCAGGATCAGCGTGGCGATGATCGGCTGAATGCCGACGATCGCGACGAGCGCGCCGTTCCAGAGGCCGCACAGCAGCGAGATGCCGATCGCGATTCCGATGATCAGCAGCACCGAGCCGACGGCGTTCTGGTTGCCGAGGTCGCTGATCAGCAGGCAGGCCACGGCTCCGGAGATCGCCATCACCGAGCCGACCGACAGGTCGATGCCGCCGGTCGAGATGACCAGCGTCATGCCCAGCGCGACCAGGATCAGCGGCGCGCTGCCGCGCACGATGTCGATCAGGGTGCCGAACAGGTGCCCGTCGTGGACGGTGATGAACTGGTTCGACGTGAACACGTTGACGAACAACAGCACGGCCAGGATGGCGGCGGGCCAGAACAGCCGGTTCTTGAGAATGGAGGTCATGAGGTTGCTCCGCTGGCGATGGTCTGCATGATGCGGTCGGCGTCGACGCCGGCGGTGTTCTCCAGCTCCTCGACCAGGCGCCGGTCACGCAGCACCTCGATCTTGTGGCTGAGCCGGAGGACCTCCTCCAGCTCGGCGCTGACGAACAGCACCGCCATCCCGCCGTCGGCCAGTTCGGCCACCAGCCGCTGGATCTCCGCCTTCGCGCCGACGTCGATGCCGCGGGTCGGCTCGTCGATGATGAGCAGTTTCGGCTCGGTGATCAGCCACCGGGCCAGCAGCACCTTCTGCTGGTTGCCGCCGCTGAGGTTGCGGACCGGGCGCTCCGGGTCGGCCGGGCGGATCTGGAGGGCCTTGATGTACTTCTCCACGATCTCGTCCTGCCGGCGGCGCGGGATCGGCCGGGTCCAGCCACGGGACGCCTGCAGCGCCAGGATGATGTTCTCCCGGACGCTGAGGTCGCCGATGATGCCCTCGGTCCGGCGGTTCTCCGAGGAGAAGGCGATCCCCCGCTTCATCGCCACCTGCGGGCTGCGCAGGTTCACCGGCTTGCCGCCGACGCTGAGCTCACCCTGGTCGGCCTTGTCGGCGCCGAAGAGCAGGCGGGCCAGCTCGGTGCGCCCGGAGCCGAGCAGACCGGCGAGCCCGACGACCTCACCGGCGTGGATGGTCAGGTTGTACGGAGCGATCGCACCCGTACGCCCGAGCCCTTTGGCCTCGATGACCGGCTCGGCCCCGGCTGCCTTCTCCCGGGTGCGCTGCGCCTTGTCCTCGACGTCCTCGAGGGCGGCGAGCTCCTTGCCGATCATCTTCTCGACGAGCTGCATCTGCGGGAGTTCCGCGGTGCGGTACTCCCCGATCAGCTGGCCGTTGCGCAGCACCGTCAGCCGGTCGGAGACCTCGTAGACCTGGTCGAGGAAGTGCGAGACGAACAGGATCGCCACGCCGTCGGCCTTGAGCCGGCGCATGACCGCGAACAGCTGCGCCACCTCGGAGGTGTCCAGGCTGGAGGTCGGCTCGTCCAGAATGAGGACGCGTGCGGAGATGTCCACCGCGCGCGCGATGGCGACCATCTGCTGGATGGCCAGGGAGTAGGTGTTCAGCGGCGCCGACACGTCGAGGTCGAGGTCGAGCCGGGCGAGCAGCTCGGCCGCGCGCCGCCGCATCACGCCCCACTGGATCCGGCCGAAGCGCCGCGGCTCGCGGCCGATGAAGATGTTCTCCGCCACCGACAGGTTGGTGCAGAGGTTGACCTCTTGATAGACCGTGCTGACGCCCGCCTGCTGTGCCTGCTGCGGATTCGCGATCCGCACCGTCTCGCCGGCGAGCGTGATCTCGCCCCCGTCGATCGTGTAGACGCCGGTCAGCACCTTGATCAGGGTGGACTTGCCGGCGCCGTTCTCACCCATCAGGGCGTGGATCTCACCCGGGAACAGGCGGAAATCGACGCCGTCGAGGGCGACGACGCCGGGAAAGACTTTTCGGATCCCGGTCATCTCGAGGACCGGAGACTGCTCGCCCATTCGTGCTCCGTTTCGTGCGCCGCAGGCAGCCCCGGCCGGAGTCCGGACCGGGGCAACCCGCGGGCGAATCATTTCTCGGCGTGGCGCCGGGCTGGTAGCGCCCGGGCCGTTCCCGGTGCCGGGCGCTTGCGGCCGAGGCCACGCCGGGAAAGGTTCAATCAGTACTTACGGTTCGGGAGCTCGGTCTTGGCCTGCTCCTGGGTGAAGGTGGTCTCCACGGTGAGGACCCGCTTCTCCAGCGTCTCGCCTGCGTCGGCCTTCTTGGCGAGCTCCATCAGCTGCGGGCCGAGGAGCGGGCTGCACTCCACGATGAAGTTGATTTTGCCGGCCGCGAGGGCGGTCATGCCGTCCTTGACCGCGTCCACCGTGATGATCTTGATGTCCTTGCCCGGCACCTTGCCGGCCGCTTCGATCGCCTCGATGGCGCCCAGACCCATGTCGTCGTTGTGCGCGTAGAGCACGTCGATGTCCGGGGTGGACTGCAGGAACTGCTCCATCACAGTCTTACCGTCGGCGCGCTTGAAGTCACCGGTCTGCGACTTGACAATCTTGATGTTCGGGTTGGCCGCGATCGCGTCGGCGAAGCCCTTCTGCCGGTCGATGGCCGGTGCCGAACCCGTGGTGCCCTGCAGCTCCACGACGTTGACCGGGTCGGTCTTGCCCTCGTACTCCTTGACCAGCCAGTCGCCGGCCTTCTTGCCCTCTTCGACGAAGTCCGAGCCGATGAAGGTCTGGTAGAGCGAGGTGTCCGTCGAGTCGACGGCGCGGTCGGTCAGGATCACCGGGATACCGGCGTCCTTGGCCTCCTTCAGCACCGGGTCCCAGCCGGAGGTGACCACCGGCGAGAAGGCGATGACGTCGACCTTCTGCGTGATGAAGTTCCGGATCGCGGTGATCTGGTTCTCCTGCTTACCCTGGGCGTCGAAGAACTTCAGATCGATGCCCGCCGCGGTCGCCGACTCCTGGATGGACTTGGTGTTCGCCGTCCGCCATCCACTCTCGGCACCAACCTGCGAGAAACCAAGGGTGATCTTGCCGTCACCGTTGTCGCTGGAGCCCGCGTCGTCGCCGCCGCTGTCGCCACATCCGGCGAGCGCCGTGACGGCGAGAACGCCGGTCAACACGGCCGCGGTCAAGTTCCTGCGCACTATAACCTCCCGAAAACTGTTACCGTTCACAAATTAAGCAGCGGCTGATTGACCAGCCATGACCGCACGAATCTGGGTCCCGCTGCGACCGTGGTCACAGCTTGCGTTTCGTGAGTGTTACCGTTCTCATCCCGCTCGTCAAGAGATCTCGATCAACGTTTCCAACAGGTTGCAAGAACGGCGCTATCGCTCATGGTCATCGAACCGTCACCTGATACAACCCGTCCAATGGCGACCCCAGCACCGGCGCCGGGCACCGATCCGGCCGATCACCAGCAAGCCGCGCCCCGGCCCCGGACTCGACGCGAATCCCGGACCGGCAAGGAGCGCGGCACCGTCATGCGCGACGTGGCGAAGCTGGCCGGGGTCTCACACCAGACGGTCTCCCGGGTGATCAACGAGCACCCGAACGTCCGCGCCGAGACCCGGGAACGGGTCCTGGCCGCCATGCGCTCCCTCAACTACCGCCGCAACCTGGCCGCGCGCACCCTCGCCACCCGCGAGTCGCACACGCTCGGCATCATCGGCTTCGAAACCACCCTCTTCGGCCCCGAGTCCATGCTGTACGGCATCGAGAGCGCCGCCCGCGCCGCCGGCTACCTGGTCAGCGTCGCCACCGTCCGGGAGCTGGCCCACCGCCCGGTCCTGGAAGCGGTCGACCGCCTGGCCCAGCACGACGTCGACGGCATCATCGCCATCGCCCCCAAGCCGTCGGTCATCACCGCCCTGATGCACGCCCCCGTCGGCCTCGCCTGCGTAGCGGTCGGAGGCGCCGCACCGTCCTCCGGGTCCGCGCTCCCTGGGTCGGCTGAGCCTTTTCCGACTGTGCGCGTCGACAACACGGCCGGGGCGCGCATGGCCACTCGGCATCTGCTCGACCTGGGTCACGCCACCGTCCACCACGCGGCCGGCCCACCCGACTGGCCGGAGTCCCAGGCCCGCGTCGAGGGCTGGCGGGAGACCCTCTACGCCGCCGGCGCCGTCGTTCCCCCGGTGACCGCCGGCTGGTGGGATGCCGCCGCCGGCTACGAACAGGGCCAGCGCCTCGCCGCCGACACCAGCGTCACCGCCATCTTCTGCGCCAACGACCGCATCGCCCTGGGCGTCCTGCGCGCTCTCCATGAAGCCGGTCGCCGTGTGCCCGAGGACGTGAGCGTGGTCGGCTACGACGACATGCCGGACTCGGGCTACTTCATCCCCCCGCTCACCACGATCCACCAGGACTTCGCCGAACTCGGCCGGCGCGCCCTCGCCCTCCTCCTGCGCCACATGAGCCGGCCGGACGGCAACGCACCCCCCGAGGCCGTCCTCGTCGCCCCGCTGCTGGTCCCCCGCGCCAGCACCGGCTCGCCCCGATTGAAACGTCTCAGCAGCTGAGGGGCGGGTCGAGCGGGCTCAGGGGCGGGTCTGTTATCCGACAGCGGTGCGGTCACACTCGTCGGTGACTGAGCGCCGAATGGGGGCTTCGGACCGTTACAGTCCGAAACGTGTTCAACGACGACACACCGTTTCCAGCGTCCCCGGTGGAGGCCACCGGGCCATCGGACCACGCTGAGGCAACCAGCCGGGACCACGCCGAGGCAACCAGCCGGGACCACGCCGAGGCAACCAGCCGGGACCGCGCTGAAGAGACGGAGCGGTGACCCGGATGGGTGCCGGATCGTCGGGCTGGTTGCGGCGGCGCCGCGGGCCACGGCTCTCCGGGACACTGCACGTCCGGGACGCCGGCGGGCACGAGCTGGTCGTGCCGCTCCGTGGGCGGGCTTCCGTGTTGACCGCGGGCGGTACCGGGCTGACCGGGTACGGCGAGGTCCATGCCGTGCAGACCGCGCCCTCGGAGGAGGAGGCGGAGACCAGGCTGATGATCAGTTACGGTCCGGATGGGCCGGTGGACGGTCGCGAGTCGGGGCTCTGCGCGCCGGGCGAGACGATTGTGCTCGGTAAGGTGGAGTTCACCTGGCGGAAGCCGGTGGCGCCGGTGATTCCGCGGCCGCGGCCGGTTGCCAACATGCCGCGTAATCTGCGTATGCCGCCGGCCAAGTCGGTGAACGTCCGGGACGAGCCCGAGCCCGCCGGATCGTCACGGCTGGGGCGGCGCCTCCGGAACATGGTGCGCATCGTCACCCAGCCCAACCGCCACTGACGAAAGCCACATAACCAAGGCGCCGGGAAAGACTGAGACGCCCGGAAAGACTGAAGCGCCCGGAAAGACTGAAGCGCCCGGCAACCGTCGTCGGCGGACACCGGGGAACGGGAGCCGTCGTCGGCGATACACCGGGGAACGGCGGTGCCGTCGGCCGTGCGGGTGCAACCCGACCGGCGCACGCCGGACGGCCGGGACGGTGCGGGTGGGTCGCGCCGCGCCGGCGGGACGGGACGGTTCGGGGTTGGGGACCGCCGGGAAGGCGTACGAAATCAGGGTTTGGGATTGCCGTAGTAGGCGCCGGGGCCGTGCTTGCGCTTGAAGTGACGCTCGGCGAGGTGGTCAGGGATGGCGGCAGCCGGGTTGAGAGCCAAAGTCTTGAGGGCCATCTCCGCGACAGCCTCGCAGATGATGCCGTGTTCGACCGATTTGCCGGGGGTAACGCCCCACGTGAACGGCCCGTGATTGGCGACGAGAGCAGCCGGCGTCGCCATCGCCGCTTCATCATCGCCGATCAGCTCGACGAGAACGCGCCCGGTGTTGAGTTCGTAGTCGGTGGCGCACTCCTCGGCGGTGAGCCCGCGGGAGACCGGCACCGGCCCGGCGAAGGTGTCCGCGTGGGTGGTGCCGAGCAGCGGGATGTCGAGGCCCGCCTGCGCGAAGGCGACGGCGTTCGTGGAGTGGGTGTGCGTGACGCCGCCGATGGAGGGCCAGGCCAGGTAGAAGGCGCGGTGGCTCTCGCTGTCGACGGAGGGGCGCAGGTCGCCGTCGAGGACCTTGCCGGTGGCGAGGTCGACCGGTACGAGATCACCCGCGGTCAGGTCGGCATAGGCCACACCCGACGGCTTGATCAGGTAGTAGCCGCCGTCACGGTCGATGCCGCTGACGTTTCCCCAGGTCAGCTGCGCCAGCCCGGTCTCCGGGATGACCTGGTTCGCCCGCAGTACGGCCTGGCGCAGTTCGTTCGAACCGTATGACACGTCGACGTCTCCTCGACCCGGGGATGTTAGCGCTAACCATAACCGAGCGTCAGCGCAGGCTCGCCACGGTCTCCTCGACGCGGGCTCCCAGCGCCTCCGGCAGGGGCACATGTCCGGCGCTCGCCGCGGTCCGCTGCCCCGCCTCACCCGCAGCGTAGGCCAGGAAGCTCCGGGTCACCGCCGAAGTACCGCGTGGCGGCGAGGGCGACCACCAGCCCGGTCGCGAACCGCAACCGGGCCGGTGTCTCCGGGCGCAGGATGCCCTGGAGAACCATCGCTACCTCAGGGACCTCGGCAGGGCGATGGTGATCCATTCGTTGTTGTCGGCGACCCCCGCGGCCCGGCCGCTGGAGAAGGGGAAGTTGTTGTCGTTGAGGACCGCGATCGTACGGTCGTCGAGGATCACCACGTCCTCGATGGTCTGGAACGGGAAGGTGAACGTGGTGCCGAAACCGCCCAGCTTCCGGGGGTTGGCGACGTTCATCAGGTCGACGAGCAGCGTCTTGTCGAGCAGCCCGTCCCGGTTGCGGTCCCGCCGGTCGGCGAGGTAGATCCGCTTCACCACCGCGGTGGCGCCCTGGCCGTTGTCCCGCTCGATGATCAGGAAGCGGTCCCGGTCGACGGCGATCGCGTCGCCGATGGCGTGACCGGCCGCTTCCAGCTGGTAGGAGTACCGCTTACCGGTGTACCGGCCGGTCCGGGTGTCGAACTCGTTCAGCCGCAGCAGCCCGGCCGGGTCACCGGCGACGGTGCCCTCCAGCAGCGCGTAGAGGTGCCGGCCGTCGGCGGAAGCGGCCAGGCCCTCGAAGCCCTTGCTGCTGCCGATCGTGGCGGTGGCACCGGTCCGCGCGGCGGTCTCCGGCGCGGTCACACCGTCGAGCGGCACGGGTGCGGCGAGCAGGCGACCGGCGCGGTCGAAGTGCAGGAGGTACGGGCCGAACTCGTCACCGATCCAGTAGGACCCGTCCTTGGCCTTCACGATCGACTCGACGTCGAAGTCGGCGCCGGTCAGCACGCGGTCCTCGCGCGTCAGCTTCCACGGGACGAGGCCGCGCGGATCGGTCAGGTTCAGGCCGCCGAGCACGTCCACCGTGTTCGTGGCGAACGCCGGGGCCAGCCGCTGGATCCGCAGCAGGAAGTCGGCCGAGTTGGCCTGGTTGCCGTACCCGTTGTCGGACAGCACGTCGTAGGTGCCGTCGGCGTTGCGCGCGATGCCGGAGAAGCCCTGCACCGGCTGGTCGGCGAAGGGCACCGCGAAGCCGTTGGTGTTGCCGGTGACCAGGCTGCCCGAGGGCTCACTGCCGGGCACGAACGTACCGGCCGGCAGCGACGCGAAACCGGTCAGCGTGGGCGTGGTGACCGTGGAGTGGCCGCCCGCCCAGGAGGCGTTGCCCGCCAGCGCCAGCGTGAGCGCGAGGGCACCGGCGCCCGCGAGAGTGCGCGTGAACATCTTTCCCATGTGGGCGGACACTAGGGAGCACGGGTGAACGGCAGGCGGCTCACTTCCGTCCGGCGGTGGACTTCCGGCGACGTTTGGGCGCGGATTCGTGGCGGGGCAGCGTCGCCACGTCGGGCAGGCCGTGGTCGTAGGTCAGTCCCTCACCGGCCTGGACCAGGTTCCCCTCGGCGACGAGCTCGGCGACCAGACCGGTCAGGCGGGCGTCCAGCTCCGCGGAGCGCCGCGGCGGCCAGCCGAACAGGCGACCGGTCGCGGCGAGCAGGTCCTCGGTGGTCAGCACGCCGCCGTCCTGCACCAGGTGCTCCATCGCGAGGCGCAGCTCGGTGTCCGCGATCTGGTCCGGTTTGCGGGCAACACCGTCCGCGCGCAGGCGGATCGGCGGCGCCGGCAGCTCCGCGTCGCTGAGGAAGGCGCCGTCCCAGACCACGCCGGCCTCGCCGCTCTCCAGGACGTTCTCGACGACGGTCCGGGCCTGCTTGGTGATCCGGGTCAGTGCCCACTGCTCACGCAGGCGCTGCAGCGCGAGATCGATGTGCACCGGGCCTTCGACCCGGGCGATCTCGCGGATCGCAGCGGCGAGGTCCGTGCGGACGCCGGGTTCGGTGAGGCCGGTTCCGGGTGGGATCGGCACGATCAAGGCCTTTTGGTACGGGTACGCCCACTCGCTCGTGCGGTCGACAGCCTGTTCCGCGGCGGTGACCGTGGTGGCTCCGGCGGCCGCGGTGACAGTGCTGGTCGTGGTGACAGTGGCGGTTTTGCGGCGGGACGGGCGGCGGCGGGGGCGCTCGGTTTCGGCGGCGGCCGGTGCGAACGGCTCCGGTTCGGTGGGGGCGACGTGCGGGTGGAGGTCCGCTACCGCCTTCCGGCTGACCCGCTCGAACGTCGCCGGCTCGACGTGGTGCTCGGCTTCCGGGGCCGGCGGTTCGAGGTCGTCGTCGAACTCCATGCCGGTGGCGGCCGGCCAAACGGTCCGGGGCGGGGAATCCTCCGCGATCGGTGGCAGTGCGGCAGGCGCTTCCCCGGTCACGTCCGGGGCCACGTCGGCGATGTGCCGGCCGAAGTCGTCGACCGCGGCGAGGTAGCCGCGAGCCTGTTCGGCGCCGATCTCGAAGTCCTCGTCGACGGCGTTCTGCTCCGCGGCGTCCTCATCGGCCGCGGTGAACTGGTCCTCGTGAGCCGCGGCGGCCACGTAGCGGTCCGCCTCCGCCTCGGCGTGCAGGTCGGCCTCGGTCTCGGTGGCCAGGTACGGCTCCTCCGCGGCGGCGGGTGCGGCGTAGGCGTACCCCTCGGTCGTCGCCTCCATGACCGGCTCGAAGCCCGCAGCCTCCGCGACCGGGCCGACCGGCGGCATCTCCGCGGCGTGCGGCGCTTCCTCGGCCTGCACCATCTCCTCGGCCGGCGCCATCTCGTCGACCAGCGCCATCTCCTCGACCGGCGCCATCTCGTCGAAAGTGGACGTCTCGTCGAAGGCTGCCATCTCGTCGAGCAGCGGGGTCTCGTCGAGGGTCGCCATCTCCTCCGGCGGGGCGGTCTCTGCCGCCGGCTCCGCGATCGGCGCCGGCTCCTCGATCGGCGCCGGCTCCTCGATCGGCGTGGACTCCGCGATCGGCGTGGGCTGTTCGATCGGGGTCTCGGTCTCCGTGACGGTGACGGTCAGCTCGGGGGCCTGCTCGGCGGGGAACTCGGCGAAGGCCGCGTCGAGAGCGGCCCGGAGGCGGTCCTCCTCGTGCTGCCGGTCCAGGTACCAGGCAGTCCCCCAGATCCGGTGCAGGCGCCAGCCCAGGCTCTGGAGCTCCTGCTCGCGCAGCCGGTCCCGGTCCCGGGCTGCGGGCGCGGAATCGTACGTGGTGCCGTCGCACTCGATGCCGAGGGCGAACGGCGCGTTGCGGCGGGCGTTGCGGCGGACCGCCAGGTCGAGGCGAAAGGAACCGGTGCCGACCCGGGACTGCACCCGGTAACCCCAGGCCCGGATCACGTCGCGGACCGAGTCCTCGAACGGGGTCTGCTGGTCCGGGCGGAGATCCTCGATGCCGAGGGCGGCCTCGCCGCGGACCGCGTAGTCCAGGTAGGCGGCGAGGTGCTGGAACTCCTCGGCCTCCGGGAGATCACGGCCGCGCACCGCGGACACCACCTCCAGGCGGCGGGCCGCGCGGGTGGTGGCGACGTTGAGCCGCCGCCAGCCGTCCGGGCCCCGCAGGCCGCCGAGGTCCTCGCCGATCGCCAGGATGACCACGTCGCGCTCGTCGCCCTGCACGGTGTCCAGATCCTTGACGAAGAACCCGCGCAGCCGGTCGTCGTCCGGCGCCGCCACCATGTCGGCGATCGCGGCCTCGATCTCGACGGCCTGCTCGGGCGAGCAGGCAACCACGCCGAGGCTCAGGTCGGGGCGGGTGACCAGGTGGTGCGCGACCCGGCTGGCGACCAGGTCGCCGAGGGCCGACTCGCCGGGAACCGGGAACAGCTGCACCCCGGCGTCCGGCCCGGGCGGCCCGGCGGCCGGGAAGGTGCTGAGCCCGGCGGAGTAGAAGCTGTGGTTCGCGAAGGCGATCAGCGACTCGTGCCGGCTGCGGTAGTGGGTCGCCAGGTCGACGACCTGGAACGCACCGCAGCTGATCGCCAGGTCCAGGATCGACTGGCCGCCACCGCCGGGCAGGGGCGCCGCGGTGACCTGCCGGTCGTCGCCGACCACGATCAGCGCCGCACCACGGTAGGCGCAGGTGATCGCGTCGGGCACCGGCATTCGGGACGCCTCGTCCACGATCACGACGTCGAAGTGCAGGTCGGGCGGGAGCAGGCGGCCGGCGACCGCGGGAACGGTCAGGAAACACGGCTTCACGGCGAGGGCGGCGTGCCGGGTCTGCCCGATCAGGTCGTGCACCGCCAGGCGGCGGCCCTGCTGGGCGGCGGACGCCCGCAGCAGCGCGGCCTCGGAGGTGGCGGTGCCGGACGGCTGCCGGGCGTCGACAGCGTTCATCACGTCGGCGGCGGCGGCCCGCTGGAGCCGGGTGTCCCAGAGCCGGAACTCCTGCACGAGCCGGTCGTGAGCGGACGCGTCCAGCGGTGGGAGCCGGTCGTCCTCGCGGATCACCGTGTCCGCCCAGGACTGGAAGAGTGCCCGGCCCAGCACCGGCAGGATCTGGTCGATCGGCAGGTCCTCGCGGGCGCAGAAGTCCACCACGGCGTCCAGGCCGTGCTCGGAGAGCACCGAGCGCGCGGCCTGGTACTCGAACCACTCGTGCTGCCCGCGGCTGTCGTCGAGCAGGGCGCGCAGCAGGTCACGGGCGTGCTCGTAGTCGTCGAGGGCGCTGGTCAGCGACGGGTGCCGGCGCGGCGCGAAGGCACGCAGAATCCAGTCCCGCGCGGCCTGCCACTCGCCCACCCGCGACGGAAGGGTGTCGGTGGGCCGGGCCTTGCGCAGCACCTCGGCCTGCTCCGGCGTGAACGCGATGTCCCCGCCGGTACGCACCCGGCGCGCCTCGGAGGTCCACGCCATCGCAGCGGCGAGCGCGTCCACGTCCGTCTGGGTGCCGCGGTAGACGGCACCGAGCACCTTGGCGTACTCCGCGGCGTTCGCGGACAGGGCAGCGGCGGCGTCGGAGGCGCTCTCCCGGAGCAGCCCGATCGCTGCCGACTCGGCCAGCGTGAAGTCACGTCCCGCCGCGGCGCTGTACGCCTGGACCAGCTCGGCGGCCGCGGTGAACGGCTCCACGTGCGAGCGCAGCCAGGTGACCGCGTCGTGGATCGGACCGGCGGCGAGCTGCGGGCGGGGCGCCGGTTCGGGTGCCGGGCGCAGTGCCGCGATCCACCTGTCGAACTCCTTGCGCGCCTCGGTGACGATCCTGATGATCGCGCTGTTCGGTGTCGGTGCGCTGACCCGTTCGATCACCGCGGGCAGCGCCTCCGGCGGCGTCACCTGCTGCACCTCCTCGGCGGTGCGCAGCGCCTCCTGGATCGCGTCGAAGTCGGTGTCCAGGCGCCGCCAGTGCCGCCCGAGGATCTTCGCGTGCCGCTGCTCGGCCTCCTCCAGCTCCAGGATGGACCGCTTCCACGCGGCCGCGGAGCTGAGGTTGGCCACCGCCTGTGACCGCTTCACGTCCGGCCGGGCGATCTCCGCGGCGGCCTTCTTGTCCCGCCGGTACGGTGCCCGCAGCTTGCGCATCCCCTTGTGCTGGTTGGCGAACCGCTCGGCCAGCTCGTCCACCGGCTCGTGCAGCGCCGCGTCGTTGAAGTGCTCCCGGGCCCGCGCCTCGGCCGCCTTCACCACCTCGACGGCACGCTGGAGAATCCGGGACGCGGTCTGCGCGGCGGCGATACCGGCCGCGTCGAACCAGGCCGGCTCCGGCTTGTGCGGGCGGGAGAGCAGGTCGACGATGATCGCGACCCGGCCGATGTCGGAGAACGCCACGACGTTCGGCAGGCCCAGCCGGGCGGTGACCCGGTCCAGGCTGTGCTGGTGCTGCTCGAGCCGGTCGGCCTCGTCGGCGAACCGGCGGGCCAGGCCGCGGGCCTGCGCGGCAGTGATCGGCAGCAGTACCACCGCCGGCGGGTCCAGGTGGGCCAGGCTCGGCACCAGCGGGAGCTTGGCCGGGTTGGGCAGCGCCGACCAGGTCACACCGGCCCGCGCCCGGACCGCGTCCTCGGCGTCGTGCAGCGCCCTGAGGTGACGCAGCAGCCCCTCGGCGGCCCGGGCCACCGGCTCCAGGCTGGACAGCACGAGCCACTCGCCGTCGGCCTCGGCCGGGCGGCGGGCGGCGTGCCCGACCAGGGTGGTCAGCGTGATCGCGTCGGAGAGCGTCTGCGCACCGAACACCTCGGCCAGGGCGTCCTTGGCCACCGCCTCGGCGAGGTGTTCCAGGGCGGTCTGCGCCTGGTGCAGCCGGGCGTCCAGGCGGTTGCGGTCGACCACGTCACGCCAGAGGAAGTCGTCGCCTTCCAGCGCCGGCCGCCACGCCTTGCCGAGCCGCTCGGCGGCGTCCCGGACCTTCTGCAGCGACTGGGTGGTCAGCGGGACGGGCAGGGTCGGCGGGACCGGCGCGGCCGGCACGTCGATCATCTGCGCGCACATGCCGAGCACGTCGTGCAGGCGGTGCCCGAGCGGTTCGCGGACCTCGTTCATCGCCTCTGCGTACGCGTTGAGCCGCTGCCGGTGCTCCCGCAGCTCCTCACGCTCGTCGGTGGACAGGCTCGGGGGCGGCAGCGGGATGAAGTCGAGCGCCGCGGCGAGGGTGGCCGCCACCTGCAGCCGCCCGGTCCGGTCGCTGTGCAGCTCCAGCAGGTAGTCCTCGAGGCCGGCGCGGGCCAGCCGCTCCTTGACCGTGTCCAGGGCGGCGGCCTTCTCGGAGACCAGCAGCACCCGCTTACCGGCGTGCAGCAGGCAGGCCACCATGTTGGCGACGGTCTGGGTCTTGCCGGTGCCCGGTGCGCCGCGCATCACGAAGCTGCGGCCGGCCAGGGCGGCGGAGACGCACGCCCGCTGCGCCGCGTCGGCGTCGAGCACCAGCGGGACGTCGTCGGGGGCGGCCAGCTCATCGATGCGCCGGGCCGGGATCGGCTCGAACCGGAACGCGTCGATCTGCGACTTCGGGTCGGTGGCCAGCGCGCGCACCACCGGGTGGGCGAGGATCTGCCGCTCGTTGTCGACCAGGTCGCAGTACATCACCTCGCGGTCCACCGCGAACCGGGAGAGCATGATCGCCTCGTCGGTGCGCCACTCCTGGTGCTCGCTGATCGCCGCGTCGAGCCGGGCCCAGAAGACCGTCACGTCCAGCGCGGCGAGGCTGTCCACGGCGGGAAGTTCAACACCATAGGCGCGCAGGCGTACGGCGAGCGCCGGATTGACGATCGGATCGTCGGCACGGCTGCGCAGCCGCGGGTAGTCGAGCGGGTCGGGGTGCGCGAGGTCGACCGGCAGCAGCAGGATCGGGCTCGCGTACTCCTGGTCGCCGTCGCGCCAGTGCAGGGTGCCCAGCGCGAGGTAGAGCGCGGCGAGGCCGTGTTCGAGCTGGTCACGGCGATCGGTACGGCGCAGCGCGTGCAGCGTCGCGTCCATGTCGGCGTCGGCCATCCGCGTCTGGAAGACGTGCGCGGCGCGCGGCCGGGGGCCCTCGGCCTGCTCCTCGATGCCGAGGAAGCCACACTCGCGGCCCTGCTGGAGCGCCTCCACCACACTGCGCGGTGACGGGCTGGTCACCGCCACGACGCCGGGGCCCTCGGGGGCGACGTCGATCAGGGGGTTGGCCCCGGTGAGGTCGAGCAGTCCGTTCCGCCAGGTTTCGAGCACGCCTCGTACGCGCGCATCCGGCCGCCCGGTCAGCCCGTCCGCATCATCCCACCGCATCTGCTCATTCCAGCAAGGCGAGGTGGGTCACCGTGGCGATATTCCGGGTTAATCCGACGTTTCGGCCCTCAAACGGCACAAATTCGTCCGGTTTCCGCCGGTTGAGGGATGTGCTTCACCCGGATTTCGTCTGGGAGCCGGTCATTTTCACTCCCCGGCCGGGGCCGACGGCCGGTTCGGGGTCCGGTCGTTCTCAATCCCAGGTCGGGACCCACCACTGCCAGCCGGACGGCGCCGGGGGCCAGTTCGGGTCGGGGCGCCAGCCGTCCGGCGGGTACCAGCCGCCGGGCGGGACCGGCCATCCCGGCGGTACCGAGAACTTGATCCCGGTGGGTGCCGGAGGGATCGGCGGATGCGGGTTGGCCTCGGGTGCCGGGGACACCGGCGCGGTGCCGCTGCGCCGGGCGGCGTTGCCCTTGACCACCGCGGCCAGGGCCGGGATCACCGTGGTCTCGGCGATCGACGAACCCGGGCCGTCGAGCAGCGAGGCGGCGTGCGAGGGCGCCGGGCTGACCGGGCGCGCCTGCTCGGTGCCGATCGGGCGCACCTGCTCCAGGCTGACCGGGCGTGCCGGCTCGGGAGCCAGCGGCGCGCGAGCGGCGGCGCCGGGTGTGGAGAGCGGGGAACCCGGTCCGGGGATCGTGGTGACGTGCTCGGTGACGGTGACCGACCCGGTGGCCCCGCCCGCCTGGTCCAGCCGCGGGATCGAGCCGCCCGGCAGCGTTCCGGTCGACGGCAGGGCGGGCAGGCCGGAACTCGGCGACGAGGCCCAGCTCGGGACGCCACCACTGGGCACCGCCCAGCTCGGCATACCGGGCGAATCTGACGCCGCCCAGCTCGGAACCGGGTCAGCCGAGGCCGAACCCCAGGCCGGGATCGGCTCGGCGGGTGCGGTGGCCCAACTCGGCATCGGCTCGGCGGGAGCAGCCCAGCTCGGCACGGGCTCACCGGCCGCCGCCCACCCCGGTGCCGCCGCCGGCTCGCCGGGCGCCGCCCACCCGGGTGCGGTGGCGGGGGCATCGGACGGGCCGGGGATGAAGCCGGCCTGCGAGGGTGCGCCGGAGACCGGGACACTCGCCGAGCCCCGGCCGGTCGTGGAACCGGCCTGCGCGCTCGCCGGGCCGGACGGGAAACCGCCGGACACGGCCGCGAAGCCACCCGACGTGGCCGCGAAGCCACCCGACGTGGCCGTGAAGCCGCCCGAGGGGGACGTGAAGCCGCCGGACGGGGATTCGAGGCCGCCGGACGTGGACGCGAAGCCGCTGGGCGCCGGGGAGATCGGGACGACACCGCCCTGCCGGGCGGCCGGGGCCTGCAGGCTCTCCGGGAGGTCCTGGCCGCGGGCGACGTAGACCATCACCTCGGCCTTGCTGTCGTCGCCCTTGACGGTCGCCCGCGCCGCGGTGGCCAGGCCCCGCTCGGCCAGGTGCCGCAGGGCGGGGAGCAGCTCGCCGCTCGTCCTCGGGCTCAGGTCGCCGACCCGGGCGTCACCGATGCGGACCTCGACCAGGTGGTCGGCCATCTCGTGCAACGTCACATAGGCCCAGCACTCGCCCTCCGGGCGCAGCAGCGGACGCAGCGCCTCGAGGAACCGCTGCTGGTCGTTGACCTGCACGGCCGAACCGGACGGGAGCAGGCGGTGCTCCTGGGCCGGCGGCGAGTTGGCGGGCACCAGCATGTGCGGCTCGGCCAGGTCGAGGCGGATGCTGCCGTCGAAGGTGGAGGGACGGCCGTCGTACTCACCCCACTCGCGGCCGTGGACGCGGGCGGTCACCTCGGGCACCAGCCCGCGGCTGTGCAGCGAGGTCAGCACCTGGACGTAGCGGGCGGCCTCACCGCGGGGAAGGTGGCCGAGCAGGCTCGTGCCGGACCAGACCCCGACGGCGTTACGGTCGTGGCGGTTGGTGCGGTCGGGTATGAGCTGCACGGGTACGTCTATGTCGGTTCCCCGGGGGTCGAAGTCGCTGCCGAAGAGCGCACGTATCGCCTTGGCGTAGTGCGTCTCGCCGATGACCTCGGCGCTTGCCCAGCCAGCTTGTCCCCACAGTTGGAACCGATTCGCCACACGGGAACGCTAGTGTCTGCTTTCCGTCAGTGACCTCACCCGTACGGATGAGGGCGATCATCCATACGTTCCGTATCGGCGCCGTCCGGGAGAGCGACCAAAGCATCGTTCAGTTCCCGGAGATACCCGGCGACCGGCCCAAACGTCATCAAACCGCTCGCGGCGCCGGCCCACTCCCCCGCCGCCGGGGCGTACGCACCCTGCTATCCCGCTGACCCTCTCCGCCCGCCCGCTCAGTCGCCGCCCTACGTCAGCGCCGACCTCGACACGCTCGCTCGCCGCCCCGCGTCAGCGCCAACCTCGACCCGCTCGCTCTTCGCCCGGCTGGCACTGACGCACCTAATCCACCCGCCATAAGGTGCGTGAGCGCCAGCCCGGCACATCCAGCTGGCACTGACGCACCCAACCCGCCCGCCATAAGGTGCGTGAGCGCCAGCCCGGCACATCCAGCTGGCACTGACGCACCCAACCCACCCGCCATAAGGTGCGTGAGCGCCAGCCGGGCGGGCGGGGAGGGGCGGGACTTGGGGTGAGCTGGAGTGGGCAGGTCAGCCCGGCGGACGCGGCACCACCCCGGCCCGGCAGCTGATCGCGTGGAACTCCAGGTACCCCGTGGTTTCGGCGTGACCCTTAGGCCGTACCCCTGCATGGCACTTGGCAACGATCGAAGCCGGACCGGACGTCACAGCTCGACCGCCACCTCGCCGGCATTAAGACCGGCATTATGACCGAACCCGGATTGGCCGAAAACGATCACACCTTCACCACCATTTTGCCGGTGTTGGCGCCCCGGAGGAGACCCAGGAAAGCGGCCGGCGCGTTCTCCAGCCCCTCCACGACCGTTTCGCGACCGGAGATGCGGCCCTCGCGCAGCCACGCACCGACCTCATTGACGAAATCGGTCATCCGGTGATTGTGGTTGCCCACGATGAAGCCGCGCAGGTTGAGTTCCTTGCCGATCGCGGCGGACAGGTTGCGCGGCGCGGCCGGCGGCGTCACCTCGTTGTAGAGGGCGATGGCCCCACACAGGGCAACCCGGCCGAATTTGTTCAGTGAGCTGATGGCCGCCTCGAGGTGGTCGCCGCCGACGTTGTCGAAGTAGACGTCGATGCCGTCGGGGGCGGCGGCGCGGAGCTGGTCGCGGACGGCGCCGTCCTTGTAGTTGAAGGCGGCGTCGAAGCCGAGGTCGTCGACGAGGTGGCGGGCCTTCTCGGCGGAGCCGGCGCTGCCGATGACGCGCTTCGCCCCGCGCAGCTTGGCGATCTGGCCGGCGACGCTGCCGACGGCACCGGCCGCACCGGAGACGAAGACGGTGTCACCCTCTTTGAACTGGGCAATGTCGAGCAGGCCGACGTACGCGGTGAGCCCGGTCATGCCCAGCAGCCCGAGGTACGCGGAGAGGCTCGGCGCCGCCGCCGGGTCCACGACGCTGACCTTCCGCGCGTCGGCCACCGCGTATTCCCGCCAGCCGAGCCCGTGCGAGACGATCGCGCCGACCGCCACGCCGTCCGCCCGTGATTCGACGACCTCACCGACGGCGCCTCCGTCGAGCGGCGCGCCGACCTGGAACGGCGGGATGTACGACTTGGCGTCGTTCATGCGCCCCCGCATGTACGGGTCGACCGAAATGTATCGGTTGCGGATGAGCACCTGACCGTCACCGGGCACCGGGATCGCGGTCTCGGCGATCTCGAAGTTGTCAGCGGTCGGCCAGCCGGTGGGGCGGGACGCGAGGCGGATCTCTTTCATCGGAACTCCCGGGGAAGACAGCGTGTCGTTACTACTCGACAGTACGTCGAAAAAGCGCGTTACGGTTGTCCGATGAGCCCTTCCCCCGGCCGGCGCCGCGGTCCCAGCAAGGGTGACCGGCGCGAGCAGGCGATCCTCGACACGGCCCGTGAGCTGCTGGCCCGCAAGCCGCTCGCGGAGATCACCATCGACGAGCTCGCCGCCGGCGCGGAGATCTCCCGGTCGAGCTTCTACTTCTACTTCGACTCCAAGCTCGCCGTGGTGATCGCGCTGCTGCACAGCCTGACGGGCGAGCTGAGCGCCGACGCCGGGCCGTGGCTCGACGGCACCGGGCCGGACGCGCCCGCGCTGCGCCGGAGCCTCACCACGCTCGCCGCGATCTGGCGGGACCACGGGCGGCTGCTGGCGGGCGCTCTCGCCGCCGCGCCGGGCTGCCCGCCGATCGGTGAGTGGCGCGAGAGCCTGCGCCATGCGCACGTCACCCGGCTGGCCGCCCGGATCGAGCGGGACCGCGCCGCCGGGCTGGCTCCGGCGGGGCCGGACGCTCTGGTGCTGGCCGGGATGATCGACGACCTGCGGACGGCGACGCTGGTGTCCGCGAAAGGCGACTCGGCCCTGGTGGATGCGCTGGTCACTGTCGAGATGCGGATGCTGTACGGGGATTTGCCGATTCCCCACCCGGACGAGTGAGCGCCGGGGCACCCTGAGGTCATGCGGATCGGTGTGATCGGGGCAGGCCGGCTCGGCGGGACTCTCGCCGCCTGGTGCGCCGAGAGCGGGCACGACGTGGCGGTCACCTCGCGGCACCCGGATCGGGTCCGTGAGCTGGTCGACCAGATGAACTGGCAGATGCGGGTGATGTCGGTGCCGCAGGCAGCCACGTTCGGCGAGGCGGTGATCTTCGCGCCGAACTGGTCGTCAGCGAGGGAAGCGGTGGACGCCGCACTGGGCGGCATCGACGGCAAGGTGGTCATCGACGCCACCAACCCGGCCGCCACCAACCTGGCCGCGGCTCCCGAACCGGCGGGCATGCCCGGAGCCGGTGCCTTCTCCGGCGCGATGTACGCCGAGGACATCCTCGACAGCGCCCACCACACCAGCCCGGCCCTGATCGCGGCCGCCGTGACCGGCTCGCCGAACGACGCCGCCGACCGGATGATCGCGCGGGCCGGCGGCAAGAGCGGGCTGGAGACGCTCATCGAGTGGGCGCCCGGCGCGCACTGGGTGAAGGCGTTCAACACCATCCCGGCCGAGGTGCTGAGCCGGCGGCGCGGGCACGACCCGCTGCTCGCCGAGTTCGTCTGCACCGACGAGCGGGACGCCCGGGAGACGGCGTCGCTGATCATCCGGGATCTGGGCTTCGCACCGTTCTACGCCGGTGGCGCCAAGGCCGCGCGGCTCACCGAGACCGGCGGACCGCTGCAGAGCCGGGAGGTGGACGTTCAGGACGCCACCGACGCCCTCGCGGACGCGCTGACCACGCTGCGCTGACGGTCAGCCGGCAACCTGGCGCCGGGTCTCCTGAGCCGGGGCCGCGGCGAGCAGCTCGGCGAGCGAGGGCCGGCTGTCCTCCCTGCGGCGCAGCCAGGCCACGTGCGTTTCCCGGACGGACGACTGCTTCGCGGTACCGATGCTGATGGTCACGCCGCCTCTCATCGGCCACCCGGAATCGCGCTGAAGACAAACAGTTGCCCAATCCGGATTCGCGCACTAACGTACAACCACATGGTTGTAGGTGCGCTTTCCGAGTCAGCGGCGGACCGCGTCTTCCACGCCCTGGCGGACGCCACCCGGCGCGACATCCTGATCCGGGTGATCCGTTCCGGGCAGTCCGTCTCCGAGCTGGCCCGGCAGTACCCGATGAGCTTCGCGGCGGTGCAGAAACACGTCGCGGTGCTGGAGCGTGCACAGCTCGTCAGCAAGACCCGGCGGGGGCGGGAGCAGATCGTGAGCGGAGAGGTCGAGGCCCTCCGGCGGGCCGGACTGCTGCTCGACGCCTACGAGGACCTCTGGCGGCACCGCGCCGACCGGATCAGTCAGATTCTGGAAGAGGAGTGAGAACGATGACCGTGGTCAGTTCCGTGAAGGACCTGGACAAACTCACGATGACCTTCGTCGCGGAATTCGCGGCACCGGTGGACCGGGTCTGGCAGGTCTGGGCCGATCCGCGCAAGCTGGAGCGCTGGTGGGGCCCGCCGACCTGGCCGGCGACCTTCGAGCGGTTCGAGTTCGAGCCCGGCGGCCAGGTGCGCTACCACATGACCGGCCCGGACGGGACGAAGGCACGCGCCTGGTGGACGATCACCGCTGTCGAGGCTCCGCACCGGCTCGAGTTCGACGACGGCTTCGCCGACGACAACGGCGAGCCGGTCGACCCGAAGGACATCACCCACGGCGTGGTCACGCTCGAGGCGAACGGCGCCGGGACCCGGATGACCACGGTGTCGACGTTCGTCAGCGCCGAGCAGCTGGAGCGGATGGCGGCGATGGGCATGGAGGAGGGCATGCGGCTCGCCATGGGCCAGATCGACATCGTGCTCAAGGAGTGAATCAAAAGCCGCGGCCAGATCGACATCGTGCTCAAGGAGTGAATCAAAGCCGCGGCCACATCGCCGTCCTGCTCAAGGAGTGAATCAAAGCCGCGAGGGGCGGGCCCGGGGTAGCGTCGCTACGTGGTGTGGGCTCTCCTCGCGTGCTCGCTGCTCGCGCTGGCGACCGGCATCGGCCTGATGGTGCGCAGCCACCGGGCAACCCGGGCCGGTGCCGCCGGCACCCACCGGGAGATCGCCGCACTCACCGAGACCCTGCGGGAACGTGACGCCGAACTGGACCGGATGCGCGCCGACCGCGAGGCCCGGGCCGAAGCCGCCCAGGGCGAGCAGCGCCACCTCCACCAGCGGCTGCGGCGGCGAGCCAAGGAGGCGATCGACGGCACGGCCGCGGTGATCGGCGGCAAGCTCGAGGACGTGGTGGTGCAGGTGGGCGCAGCCCGGGATGCGGCCGCCGCCACCCAGGAACGGGTCACCGTCACCAACGACGCCGCCGAGGCGCTGGTCCGGCGCGCGCACAGCGCCGACGAGGCGGCCACCGCGCTGAACGACAGCCTCCACCAGGTGGCCGGCATCGCCAGTGTGATCTCCGGGATCGCCTCGCAGACCCGGCTGCTGGCGCTGAACGCGACGATCGAGGCGGTGCGCGCCGGTGAGGCCGGCAGCGGCTTCGCCGTGGTGGCCGACGAGGTGAAGAGCCTCGCCGACACGACGGCCGACTCGACCGAGCAGATCACCAGCACCGTCGCCGCGCTCGAGGCCGACGTCGCCCAGATGGGCCAGACGCTGAGCGCGATCATCCGGGACGTGGGCGACATCGAGGACGCCATGCGCCAGCTCGGCGGGATCGCCGACCAGCAGCACGGCATCGTCATGCGGTTGCACCAGAGCGTCGACGCGACGATGGCCCAGATCGGCGACCTGTCCGACGTGGCCGAGCGCCTGGAGCGGCGGCGTTCCGACCGGCTGGCGGTGCGGGGCTCGGTGACCCTGCACCTGTCGTCGCGGCCAGGGCCGGTCCCGGCCCAGATGGTCGACCTGAGCGCGGACGGCCTGGGCTGCACGGTCCCGGTCGCGACTCCGGTCTCGGTCGGTGACACGGTACGGGCGGACCTGGCCCTCGACGGCCTCCGCGGCACCACCGAGGCCCGCGTCGTCCGCCGGACGGTCCGGGACTCATCCGCCGAGCTGGGCCTGGAGTTCCACGACCTGCCCGACCCGGTACGCGCCGACATCGAGGACCACCTCAGCCACGTCACCGCCGATCGCTAGACCCTCTTCGCGCATGACAAGGGGCCGCACCGGCCGCGCATGCCCCGGTTCACTCCGGGGGAAACACCCCGGGAAGCTCATCGGTGAGGTACCGCTGGACGGTCGGGCCCAACGCCGCCACGATCGCCTCGGGCGGGGCGGACGCCAGCGGCTCCACTTTGATCACGTAGCGGGCCATCGCCAGGCCGACCAGCTGGCTGGCCGCCAGCGTCATCCGCAACCGGCCCTCCTCCGCGTCGAGCCCGAGCTTCGGCACGGCCCGGCGCAGGATCTGGGTGAGGATGAACTCGCGGAACAGCTTGGTGGTCCACTCACTGCCGACCGCGGAGCGCAGCAGCGCCACCCCCGCCGCGCCGGCCGGACCGTCCCAGACCCGCACGAACACCCGGACCAGGCGGGCGCCAAGCTCCGCCCGGTCACCGTCGGCCGCCTCGCCGATCAGGTCGATCGGCGAGAACGGCGCCTCCACACTGGCCAGGAACAGCTTCTCCTTGGTACCGAAATAATGGTGCACCAGCGCCGGATCCACACCCGCGCCGGTCGCGATGGCCCGAATCGAGGCGCCGTCGTAACCCTTCTCCGCGAACGCGCCGCGCGCGGCCAAAAGAATGGCTTCCCGGGTGTCCGGGTTACCGGGCCGGCGTCCGGTCCGTCGCACCAGATCTCTCCTTCTTCCGTACGCCTACGTGCCGCCGTCGTCCGCCGAGTCTCACACCGTCCGCAGCTCGCGCCGTCCGCAGCTTCGCGCCGTTCGCAGCTCGCGCCGTTCGCAGCTCGCGCCGTTCGCGGCTTCGCGCCGTTCGCGGCTTCGCGCCGTCGGCGGCCTCACACCGTCCGGCGGCGCAGGGTTGCCGCGCCCAGGACGAGGGCCACGACGACCGCGCCCACGACGACCGCGAGGTCACGCCACATGGTGCCGGTCGCCTCCACGTTCGCGCCCACCTCGGTCAGCGCCTCCACGGAGTAGGACATCGGCAGGAGCTTGCTGATCGCCTGCAGCCAGCCGGCCATCTCCTCCCGCGGCACGAACAGCCCGCACAGCAGCAGCTGAGGCGCCACCACGAGCGGCATGAACTGCACCGCCTGGAACTCGGTACGCGCGAACGCACTGCACAGCAGCCCGAGGGCGACCCCGAGCACGGCGTTGGCGACCGCGATCAGGATGACCAGGCCGACGCTGCCGGCGGTGTTCATGCCCAGCACCCAGTAGGCGAAACCGGCCGCCACGGCGGCTTGTGCTGTCGCCGCCAGTCCGAACGCGACGCCGTACCCGAAAAGCAGGTCGAGTTTGCCCACCGGCGTGGTGAAGAGCCGTTCCAGGGTGCCGGTGGTGCGTTCCCGCAGCATGGCGATGCTCGTGATCAGGAACATCACGACGAACGGGAAGACGCCCAGCATGGTCAGGGCGATCCGGTCGAAGACAGCCGGCATCCCGTCGTACATGAAGTAGATCAGGGTGATCAGCAGCGTCGGGACCACGATGATCAGCGCGATGGTCCGCGGGTCGTGCCGCAACTGGGTGATGATGCGCCGAATCGTACTCAACAGGATCATGCCGGGCCCCTTTCCGTCCGGGTGAGGGGCTTGCGCTCGATCATGCCGCCACCACCTGTCGCTTGATCAGGCGCAGGAACGCCTCGTCCAGGTCCTGGGTTCCCGCCGCCTCCTTGACCGCGGCCGGGGTGTCGTCGGCGATCAGCGCGCCGTCGCGGATCAGCAGCAGCCGGTCGCACCGGTTCGCCTCGTCCATCACGTGGCTGGAGACCAGCACGGTGGCGCCCTCGGCGGCGAGCCGGCGGAAGTGGTCCCACAGCTCGTCGCGGAGCACCGGGTCCTGCCCGACGGTCGGCTCGTCGAGGACCAGCACCTCGGGGCGGCTGACGATCGCGCAGGCCAGCGAGGCGCGGCTGCGCTGCCCGCCGGAGAGATTGGCCACCAGCTGGTCCCGGTGTCCGGCCAGCCCGACGGTCTCGACGGCCTCAGCCGCCGCGGCGGCCTTCAACCCGTAGAGGCTGGCGAAATAGCGGGCGTTCTCGGCCACGGTCAGGTCGGCGTAGACGCTGGGCGCCTGGGTGAGGTAGCCGATTCTGCGGCGCAGCGGTGCCGAGCCGGCCGGGTGACCGAGAACGGTCACCGTCCCGGAGGCGACGATCTGCACGCCGACGATCGCGCGCATCAGGGTGGTCTTGCCGCTGCCGCTGGGGCCGAGCAGACCGGTGACGCTGCCACGCGGGATGACGCAGTCGAACCCGTCGAGCACGACGCGTTTGCCCCGCTTGACGACGAGGCCGGAGACCTCGATCGCGGTATCCATTGTCCCTCCCGAGAAACTCATCAAGTGTTGAACTCAACGCTAGATGAATTACTCGGGCGGCCACAAGCGCCGATATCAACACATGACGAATTTCGTGAGGAAAGGTCAGACACCCGCGGGGTGGAAGCGGGACAGCACCGCGTCCACGTCCTCGTCGGTGAGCTGGGCGAAGTCCTCGTACCAGCGGCCCACGGCGTGGAACGGCTCCGGAGCGAGAAGGGACACCACCTCGTCCGCCTCCGGTGCCAGGGCGTCCCGGGCCTGCGGCGCGCAGACCGGCACGGCCAGGATCAGCCGGCCGGGCCGATGCTCGCGCACCCAGCGCAGGGCGGCGTGGGCGGTCACCCCGGTGGCCAGCCCGTCGTCGATCAGGACCACCACCCGCCCGGTGACCCGCGGTGCGGGACGGTCACCGCGGTACCGCCTGATCCGCCGCCCGAGCTCAGCCCGCTCGGCGGCCACGATGCGCGTGAGGTCCCGCTCGGTGACCCCCGCGTGGCGGAGGTTCTCCGGGTCGTAGACCGGCGGGCCGTCCTCGGCGATCGCACCCACCCCGAACTCCGGATGGCCGGGCGGTCCGATCTTGCGGGCCACCACGATGTCGAGGTCGGCACCGAGCCGCTCGGCGACCGGCGCGGCGACCGGCAGGCCACCTCGGGGCAGGGCGAGGACGAGCGCCCGCTCCCCCGCCACCCTCTCCGCCACGCTGACGGCCAGAGCACGCCCCGCCTCGGTGCGATCCGGGAAGATCATCGCCCGTCTCCTCACCGTAGTCGGGCCCTCCCCACGCTATGCCGGTTGCCCCGGGACCGAGGGGCCACGCTTGATGCCGATCACCCAGGCCCGGGCCTCCTGCCCGGTTACCCCGGGCCCGCGGGGCCACACCTGGAGAAAGTTCTCAGGTGGGAGGCGCCGCCGCCGATCAGGAGGAGGAAGAGCGACCACTGCCTTCGGGAGTCCGCCATGTCCATTTCCCGGTTGAACCGCAGCTCGCAGGCTGTGCCGGTGACCCCGGTCCGGAACACCGCCCGGGAACGGAACCACAACGCCCACCACGACTCGGCGTCACTGACCGACCGCGACCGTGAGCTGATCTTCCAGGCCACCGGGCAGCGGATGGGAGCCGGGTCGAAGCAGGGCTGGATCAACTCGCTGGCGGCGGCGATCGCGGCCGACCGGGCCTCCGGGCAGCTGGCACCCGGCCAGGAGATCACCGCGCTCTACCTGAAGGACCTGTCCCGCCGGTACGACCAGAACCCGACCGGCCGCAACCCGGTCAGCGGATACCTCGAGCCGGCACTGCGGTACCTGTCGCAGCACGGCGGCGGCCCCCAGCCCGGCGGCCCGCCATCAGGCGGCGGCCGTCTGGATGTGAGCGCCTGACCGTCCCCGTGGACGGTCAGGCGCCCGGTCCCCGCTGCGTGCGCTCCACCAGGGCGGCGGCGACGTCACGCACCTTGCGATTGCTGTCCTGGGAGACGCGGGTGAGGATGGCGAACGCCTCGTCGGCGCTGCACCGCCGCTCGCCCATGATGATCCCCTTGGCCTGCTCGATGACCGCACGGCTCTCCATCGCGGCCCGCATGTGCTGCGCGTGGGTGGCCGTGCTGTCGTACAGGTGGGCGTTGGCGAGCGCGACCGCCCCGTACCGCACGAAGGCCTGTGCCAGCGCCACCGCCTCGCCGTCGAAGACCCCGGGCGGCTCGCCGTAGATGTTCAGCGCGCCGGCGACCGTCTCCTGGATGGGCAACCCCACGGACAGGACACTGCCCATCCCGGCCTCCGCCGCGTACCGGGGCCAGCCGTTCCAGCGGGCGTCCCCGCCGGTGTCCGGAACCTCGACGGTGGCCGTGGTCGCGGCCGCCTCCAGGCACGGGCCGGCGGACAGCTCGTACTGTCGCTCGTCGAGCCGTAACGCGTCCGGCCCGGTGTGCGCCGCCGTGTACGCGGTGCCGTCACGGACCAGCGTGATCGAGACCTGCCCGGCGCCCGGCAGCGTACGCCGAGCCAGCTCGGCGACCCGCCGCAGGACACCGTTGAGGTCGGTCTCACCGAGCTTGATGCGACCGAGTTCGGCGGCGAAGTCGGTCGGGTCGTGCGCCATCAACGTCAGAGGGTCCCCGCAGCGGATCGCGAGCCGCCGGTGGGCGGCCCGCGCGTGGTCGGCTTGTGGTGCTGCCCGGTGAGCGGTGACGCCCACGGACCCGCGCCGCTGCTTGACGCTGGTTGGCCGGTGTCGATGTCGACGACCCCGGCCGCAGGAGCCCGATACTACCGAAGTGGCGCCGGCGCCGTCAGCCGGAGACCCTCCTGGGGCGCCGTCAGCCGGAGACCATCCTGGGGCGGCGTCAGCCGGAGACCCTCATGATCAGGTCTAGGCCGGCGACTCGCACGACGTCGCGCGTGATGCCGCGTACGCCGCACAGCTCCAGCCGGTGCTCGAGCACCGCCGCCCGCCGCGCCGCGAGGGCGACCGCGTTGGCGCCGGCCGCGCCGAAGAAGACGATCCGGCTCAGATCGCACTGGACGAACGCGCACCCCTCGACGGCGTGCAGCAGTGCCGCACCCAGAACCGGAGCGGTGTCCGCGTCGGCCTCACCGGCCACGTGGACGATCTCGCCAGGCGTACCGTCCGGGCTCGTGAACCGGCAGGCCCGCACCGTCAGACACGGGTCGTCGGCACCCACGGAGAAAACAGGCATGGCCGGGCCCCCTACCGTCGGCAACGCGATGGCTGGGCGCATGGCTTGACCCGGACTCCAACCTAGTCCCGGGAGACCCACCTGCAACCCGGTGGCCCGGATGGGTGAAAGCCGCAGGTCGCGGGTACATCAAACGGTCATGAGCGAGCAGTCGCTTGGTGTCCTCTCCGAACTCGGCCGGATCTGCCTCGGCGAGAGCGACCTGGAGGGCGTGCTGGAACAGGTGGCCACGATCGCCAAGCGGGCGGTCCCCGGCGCGCACGAGGTCTCGGTGACCCTGATCCGCGCCGACCGCCCGCACACCGCGGCCGCCACCGGGCAGGCGGCGCTCCTGATCGACAAGTGGCAGTACGAGAACGGTCGCGGCCCCTGCCTGGACGCCGCCGCCACCCACTCCACCATCTGCGTCGGTGACGTCGCCGCCGAGCACCGCTGGCCCGGATGGCAGGACCACGCCGGTGAGGCCGGCGTGCACAGTGCCCTCTCCGTCGGCCTGCCGATCCAGGAACAGGTGGTCGGCGCCCTGAACATCTACGGTCTGACAGCCGGCGTCTTCGACGAGGACGCGGTGACGCTGGCCGAGACGTTCGCCGGGTACGCCGCGATCGCCTGCGCCAACGCCCACCTCTACGACACCACGGTGACCCTCGCACAGCAGATGCAGCTGGCGATGGAGTCACGGGCGGTGATCGAGCAGGCCAAGGGGATCATCATGAGCCAGCGGCGGTGCACACCCGACGAGGCGTTCGCCGTGCTCTCCCGCGCCTCCCAGGACGCCAACCGCAAGCTCCGCGACGTGGCCGCCTCGGTCGTCTCCCACATCCAGCACTGAGTGGACGTGCCCAGTGGTGAGGCCCGGTGAGCGCACACGTTGAGGTTGTGTGCGAGCTGACCCACGTCCTGGGCCATGCAGGCGCCCACGAACGGCTTGTGTGTGCGCCTGCACTCGCCGGTTTCACGTCCCGCCGGTTTCACGTCCCGCCGGGTCTCAGGTGCAGAGTTTGCGGAGGAGTTCGAAGACGCGATCCTCGTCGGCTTCGAGGGTGCGCCAGTTGCTGAAGGCCGCCCGGAGCGCGGGTTGCCCCTGGTAGACGGTGGGCGTGAGAAACGCTTCACCGGACTCGGCGATCGCCGCCACGACCGTGGGGACGTCGCCGGGGATGGTGAAGCAGATGACGTTCAGGCGTACCGGAGAAAGCAACCGGAACCCGGGCAGTGCCGCAAGCCGCGCGCCCAGCCGGTGCGCCGCGGCGATGGTGCGGGTGACGATCTCGCGGTGGCCGTCGGCTCCGTAGGCGGCCAGGGCGAACCACGCGGCCATCGCACGGAGACGGCGCGAGTTCTCGGGGGTGAGGTGGAAGTGATCGGGTGAGGCGCTGGGCGCGGGCAGGTAGGCGGCGGCATTCTGGAATACGCGAACCTGCAGGTCACGGCGCCGGGTGAACTGGACCGCCGAGTCGTACGGCACGTTCAGCCACTTGTGCAGGTCGATGCAGATCGAGTCGGCCTCGTCCAGGCCGGTAACCAGGTGGGCGTGCTCCTCGGAGAGCGCGGCGAAGCCACCGAACGCGGCGTCGACGTGCAGCCAGAACGGGAACCGGGAGCGGAGGGCGAGAATCCCGCGCAGGTCGTCGAAGTCGACGGTGTTGACGGTTCCGGCGTTGGCCACCACGATCGCCGGGCGGCCACCGAGCGCGGCGAGTTCCTGTTCAAGAACGGTCAGGTCGACAGCTTCCCGGCCAGGCAGAGTGGGGATCCGGCGCACCGCGTCCCGGCCGAGACCGAGCATCGCGAGCGCCTTGTAGATGCTGGAGTGCGGCGCCCCGGACAGCACGGGCACCGGGCCGAGCGCCGCGACACCCTGCCGGGCCACCTCGACGCCGAGCTGCTCGCCGAGCCACTCCCGTCCGATCGCCAGCCCGACGGTGTTCGACATGGTCGCACCGCTGACGAAGGCACCGCTGTGCACCGCGCCGAGCCCGAACAGGTCACGCAGCCAGGAGACGGTCTCGTCCTCCAGCGCGGCGGCCGAGGAGCCGGACCGGTTGGACGCGTTCTGATCGAACGCACTGGTCAACCAGTCCCCCGCGATCGAAGCCGGCGTCGCCCCGCCGGTGACGAAGCCCAGATAGCGGGGGCCCGCACTGCCGGAGAATCCGGGCGCCCACCGCTCGTCGAAGAGCGCGAGCGCCCCCGCCGCCCCGACGCCCTCGTCAGGCAGCGCGGCCGGTGGTCCGGCGGCCGGTGGGCGTGCCACCGGGCGTTCGCCGAGTCCGGCCAGGACCTGGGCGGCGTAGTCGCGGGTTGATTGCAGCAGGTCGGGAAGGGCGGCGAGGTCGTCGGTCAGTCGCGGATGCACGGAACCGACGCTAAGCCGGATGGTTCCCAGCTGTCGCGGTCCAGTTCCGCACCACTGGCGCCCACCGCGGCGACCCCACCCGGCTTGTCGTGAGTGCGGTGCCTGGCGGGTGCAAGCGCTGAGGGCCGGCTGAGGAGGTCATGGGCCGGCGGCGGGGGACGGCCTGGAGGGGGCGCGGAGCTCGGCCGAGCTGGCGGACGGAAGTGCGCGAAAACGCGTACAAGAAGAGGTTTGAGGGTGACGTGCGCGCCAAGCGGAAGAACGGGGTCAAGCAGGGAGGATCGGGATGCCGGAGGTGGAGAGGGAATGCAGGACGGGGTGGTCGGCGGGGGCGTCGGTGACGATGCCGCTGGTGGCGGCTGCGGGGAGCACGGTGAACGGTGAGGCGGCCCCGATCTTCTCGCGGCTTGCCAGGACGTAGGTTTCGGCTGCGCGGCCGGCCAGGGTGCGCTTCATGGCGGCCTCGTCAGCGTCACCCGTAGTGAGACCAGCCTCGTGGTGGACACCGGTCACACCCAGCAGGAAGAGATCCGCCGACACCTGCCGTGCCGCCTCGGCAGCCGCAGCACCGCAGGTCACGGCCGAGTGCTTGAAGAGGCGACCACCCAGCACGTAGACGTCCACCGATGGATGGGAAACCAGCGCGGCGGCAACCGTCGGACTGTGCGTGACGATGGTGGCGACCAGATCATGGGGCAGGGCGGCGGCCACAGCGAGCGCGGTGGTGCCGCCGTCGAGCAGGATCGTGCCGCCCGGGCGGATCAGAGAGGCGGCCACACGAGCCACCCGCTCCTTGCTGGAAACTGCGACGGAGGCCCGGGTCGCGTAGTCGGCAACCGCCGGGGAGACCGGCAGCGCGCCACCGTAGACCCGCTGACAGAGACCGGCAGCCGCGAGTTCTCGCAGGTCACGGCGGATGTTGTCCTCGGCGAGGCCCAATTCCGCGGCGATCTCCTTGGCCACCAGCTTGCCGTCGGCCTGCAGCCGCGCCATCAGAAAGTCTCGCCGTTCGGCCGCCAGCATCCGTGATTCTCCTTATTGTTGTCGACTATTGCGCGTTTTCAAGTGTAGGTTCTCGGTCGTGACCAAGCCAATGCTGATCCTGATCGCCGGGCCCTACCGGTCCGGCACCGGGGACAACCCCGCCCTGATGGCCGCCAACCTGGCCCGGCTGGAGGAGGCCGCATGGCCGATCTTCCAGGCCGGGCACATCCCGATGATCGGTGAGTGGGTGGCGCTCCCGGTCCTGCGCGGCGCCGGCCCCGACCACGCCGACGAGGTGTTCTATCCGGCGGCAGAGCGGCTGCTCGCACACTGTGACGCGGTGTTGCGGCTGCCGGGTGGGTCGAAGGGCGCGGATCAGGACGTCGCGATCGCCAGGTCCCGCGGCCTCCCGGTCTATGTCGACGTCGCGGAGATCCCGGCATCACAGGCGCGCCCGGCGCCACAGGAGCGCCCGGGGATCGAGCGGCCGGATGCCCGCGGCCGCACCGGGCTCGATCAACAGGGGCGCGACCTGGCAGGCAATCCGGACGTCGTGATCCGCGACGTCGAGCTGCTCGCGACAGCGTGGCACGTGCTGCGGCGCACCACCTACGACTACCGGCGCCGGGACGGGAGCTGGAGCCGGCAGCAGCGGGAGACCTACGACCGGGGCGACGGCGCCACCGTGCTGCTCTACGACCCCACCCGCGGTACCGTGCTGCTCACCCGGCAGTTCCGGTTCCCGGTCTACGTCAACGGGCACCCGGACGGCATGTTCGTGGAGGCGGCGGCGGGCCTTCTCGACGGGGACGACCCGGCGGCGGCGATCCGGCGCGAGGCGGCCGAGGAGCTGGGTGTCGAGGTCGGCGCGCTGGAACCGGTCTTCAACGTGTGGATGAGCCCGGGGTCGGTGACCGAGCGGCTGCACTGCTTCGCGGCGCCCTACAGCGTCGAGTCGCGGACCGGTGCGGGTGGCGGGCTGGCCGACGACGGCGAGGACATCGAGGCCGTCGAGCTGCCGTTCGAGGAGGCGCTGAAGCGGACCACGACCGGGGAGATCGCCGACGCCAAGACGATCATGCTGTTGCAGTGGGCGGCGCTGCACGGGCCGTTCCGCCTTGACAGTGCTGGATCGGCACCCTTGGATGTTACCGGGAGGTAACGCCATGAGAGTTCGCCGGGCCCTCGCGCTCGCACTTCTTCTTCTCGTACCAGCCGTGCCCGCACAGGCATCTCCAGCCGCCACTGTGGGAACGTGCACAGCACCCACGCCCAGCGAGACCCAGCCCGGCTACCTCGTCGCCGATCCCGACTGCGACGTGACCGGCACCCCGTTCACCGCACTACCCGGCGCCCGCGTCCACACCGGCATCCGGGACGGCGCGGCCTACCGCATCGAGGTGCCGACGAACTGGAACGGCCGCCTCGTCGTGTACGCACACGGCTACCGGGGCACCGGCACCACAGTCTTCGTCAACTCACCGAACCTTCGCGAGCACTACGTCTCCCGCGGCTTCGCCTGGGCCGCGTCGAGCTACGCCACCAACGGTTACGACGTCGGTCAGGGCGTCCGCGACTCGCACGCGCTGATCAACCTGTTCCGGAAGGTCACCGGGAAGGCCGCCCGGCAGGTCTACATGACCGGCGAGTCGATGGGCGGGCACGTCACAGCGGTGGCGATCGAGGAGTTCCCGCGGTCCTTCGTGGGCGCGATGCCCAGCTGCGGCGTGCTCGGTGACGTCGAGCTGTTCGACTACTTCCTGGACGCGAACGTGACGGCCGCCGCGCTGGCCGGCGTGGAGATCTCGTTCCCCCTGCAGCCCGGCCCCGGCTATCCGGCGGAGTGGGCGGGCCAGGTCGCCCGGATCATGCCGGCGTTGAAGGGCACACCCGCCGGGCGTACGTGGTCGGGTGTGGTGGAGCGGCGCAGCGGCGGGGAGCGTCCGGGGTTCGACTCGGCCTTCGCCTATTGGAACGCGGCGTCGCAGGGCGGGCTGCCGTTCCTGCAGAGCCTGTGGCCGGGGCTCAGCGGCGGGACGGCGGGCATCGCACCGGGCAACCTGACCGACAACCGGCACACCTTCTACCGCAGCACCGACTCCCGGTTCCCCAGCCTTACTGACCTGCGCCTGAACCGTGACGTGCTGCGGGTCAAGCGCACCGCCACGGCGGACCGGGGCCTGGACGGCGTGCCGCGCGTCGACGGCAAGCCGCCGGTACCGGTGCTGTCGCTGCACGGGATCGGCGACCTGTTCGTGCCGTTCTCGATGGAGCAGGAATACGCCAGGGAAACCCTGCGCAACCGGCGTGGCCACCTGTTCGTCTCCCGGGCGATCCGGGACGTGGCGCACTGCGGCTTCACCCAGGACGAGATGCGGCGCGGCTTCGACGACCTGGTCCGGTGGGTGGAGACGGGCAAGCGCCCCGCGGGCGACGCGATCCTGGATCGGCGCAAGGTGGCAGCGGCGGACTTCGGCTGCCGTTTCACCGTCGGCGTACGGTCGGCGTTCGTCGCTCCCGCCTGTTAGACGTCAGGAAAGCTCCACCGTCTCCTGAAGGATGTCCCGAAAGGCCCGAGCCGCCGGTGACGCCGACCCCGCCAGCCGCTGTGCCGTGAAGATGGTGCGGCGGGGCCGGTCGTCCAGCTCCAGCAGCCGGCACGACGTCGACCGCCCCGCCCACACCAGGTCCGGGATCAGCGCCACCGCGTTGCCCGACTCCACCAGGCGCATGTGTGCCTGCAGGTCCGCCGTCTCGTAGCGCACGTCCGGCTCGAAGCCCGCCCGCCGGCACACCTGCTCCGCGAAGTGGCGGGACGCCGCCCCGCGCGGCTCCATCACCCACGGCATGTGCCGGGTCTCCTCCAGCGTCGCGACCGGCCGCAGCGAGTCACCGGCGGACGGCAGGGCCAGCCGGATCGCGTCCGTGGTCAGGTCGCGGCGGTCGAGGCCGGGGTGGTGCGGCGCCGCATGCGCCGGGTACTGCTCGGCGACGACCATGTCGAAGTCCCGCGCCCACGTCTCGCGCAGCGCCTCCTCCGGCTCCCGCTGCACCATCTCGACCCGTACGTCGGGGTACCGCAGGGCCATCGTGCGCAGGGTCGCCGGCATGAAGGCGAGCGCCGCCGATTGGAAGACAGCAACGCGGACCCGGCCGGTTACCCGAGTTGCCGCCGCCTGCAACCGGGCTTCGGCACGCTCGAGGGTGTCGAGCACCTCCGCCACCGAGGCGACGAGCACCTCGGCCTGCGGGGTGAGCTGGACCCGGCGGCCGGCTTTGCGCAGCAGCTGCGTACCGGTCTCCCGCTCGAGCTGGCTGAGCTGCTGGCTCACCGCTGACGGCGTGAAGTTGAGCGCCTCGGCGACCGCCGCGATGGTGCCGCGGATGGCCAGCTCGCGGAGCAGGATCAGGCGGCGGATCTCGAGCACGGAAAAACATTAGCTCAACTGAAGATAACTGCTCACGAAGCGTTGCTTTTCCTAATCCGACGGGCAATACATGCTTGGGCGCAAAGCGGAAGGAGCTTCCCGATGTCTGAGATCGCCGAAGAGACGATCGCCCTTGTCCGGCGCTGGCTGCGCGAGGCGGCGGACGTCCCGGTCGGCGGCTCGGCTGCACAACTGGCCGGCGTGCTGCGCGATGAGAAGGGCCTGCCGTTCACCGTCGGCTTCGTCGACGGCGTGATCCGCCCCGAGGACCCGCGGGTCAGTGCCCGCGCCCTGAACAAGCTGGCCGGCGATGTGCCCGCCTTCCTCCCGCTCCACCTCCGCACGGCCGTCAAGCTCGGCGGCAAGCTGGCACCGATCATGCCCGGCGTGGTCGTCCCGATCGCCCGCCGCGCGCTGCGCCACATGGTCGGCCACCTGATCGTCGACGCCACCGACGCCCGGCTCGGCAAGGCGATCAAGCGCATCCGCAAACGGGACGTCCGCCTCAACGTGAACCTGCTCGGCGAGGCCGTCCTCGGCCGTGGCGAGGCGTCGAAGCGGCTGCGGGCGACCGAGCGCCTGCTCGGCCGTCCCGACGTCGACTACGTGTCGATCAAGGTGTCGGCGACCGTCTCCCCGCACAACCCCTGGGCCTTCGACGAGGCCGTCACCGACATCGTCGAGCAGCTCACTCCCCTGTTCACGCTGGCCGCGAAAACCGGCAAGTTCGTCAACCTGGACATGGAGGAGTACAAGGACCTCGACCTGACGATCGCCGTCTTCACCCGCCTGCTGGACCGGCCGGAGATGCTGAACCTGGAGGCCGGCATCGTGCTCCAGGCCTACCTCCCGGACGCCCTGAGCGCCATGATGCGCCTGCAGGTGTGGTCGGCGGCGCGGCGCGAGCGTGGCGGTGCCGGCATCAAGGTTCGCCTGGTCAAGGGCGCCAACCTGCCGATGGAGCGGGTCGAGGCGGAGCTGCACGGCTGGCCGGTGGCGACGTGTGACTCCAAGCAGGCCACCGACACCAACTACAAGCGGGTGCTCGGTTACGCGCTGCACCCGGACCGGATCAGGAACGTCCGGCTCGGCGTGGCGGGTCACAACCTGTTCGACATCGCGTACGCGTGGCTCCTGGCAGGTGAGCGTGACGTCCGCGACGGCATCGAGTTCGAGATGCTGCTCGGCATGGCCGAGGGCCAGGCCGAGGCGGTCCGGCGCGAGGTGGGTGGGTTGTTGCTCTACACCCCTGTGGTACGCCCGGAGCAATTCGACGTCGCGATCGCCTATCTGATTCGCCGTCTCGAAGAGGGCGCCAGTTCCGACAACTTCATGTCCGCCGTGTTCGAGTTGCACACGTCGTCGGCCCTGTTCGCCCGCGAGGAGCAGCGGTTCCTCGCCTCGCTGGCCGACCTGGACGAGGCCGTTCCGGCACCGCACCGGGTCGCCGACCGCTTCGCCGCCGTCCCGCGCTCCCGGCCCGGCTCCTTCGTCAACACCCCCGACACCGACCCGGCCGTGACCGAGAACCGTGACCGGATCCGCGAGTTGCTCGGCCGCGTGGAGACCTCCACGCTCGGCACCGAGCTCCGCGTCATCGACTCGCTGGACGAGCTGAACGCCACCGTGGAGAAGGCCGCCGCCGCGAGCTGGGGCGGAGCGGATCGCCGGGAGGTCCTGCACCGGATCGGCGTCGCCCTGGAGGAGAACCGGGACACCCTGCTCGAGGTGATGGCCGCCGAGGCCGGCAAGACGATCGACCAGGCCGACCCGGAGGTGTCCGAGGCCGTCGACTTCGCCCACTACTACGCCGAGCTCGCCGCCGGCCTCGCGCAGACCGACGGCGCCACCCCGGTTCCGGCCCGGCTCACCCTGGTCACGCCGCCGTGGAACTTCCCGGTCGCGATCCCGGCCGGCTCGGTCCTGGCGTCGCTCGCCGCCGGTTCGGCAGTCGTGCTGAAGCCGGCCGGCCCCGCCGAGCGGTGCGGCACCGTCCTCGCCGGCATCCTGCGGGACGCGCTGTCGTCCGCCGGTGCCGACCCGGACCTGGTCACGCTCGTCCAGGTCGAGGAGTCCACCCTGGGCCGCGAGCTGATCTCCCACCCGCTCGTCGAGCGGGTCATCCTGACCGGCGCGTACGAGACGGCCGAACTGTTCCGCTCGTTCCGCACCGACCTGCCGCTGCTCGCCGAGACGAGCGGCAAGAACGCCGTCATCGTCACACCGAGCGCCGACCTGGACCTGGCCGTCAAGGACGTGGTCCAGTCCGCCTTCGGTCACGCCGGTCAGAAGTGCTCCGCCGCCTCCCTGGTCGTGCTCGTCGGCAGCGTCGCCCGGTCCGACCGGTTCCGGGCACAGCTGCTCGACGCCGTCTCCTCACTGGAGGTCGGCCTCCCGTCGAACCCGCGCACCCAGGTCGGCCCGCTCGTCGAGCCCGCCGCCGGCAAGCTGCTCGACGGCCTCACCAAGCTCGGGCCGGGCGAGCGCTGGCTCCTCGAACCGCGCCAACTCGACGACTCCGGCAAGCTGTGGAGCCCCGGCGTCCGCGACGGCGTGCGGCGCGGCTCCGAGTACCACCGCACCGAATACTTCGGCCCGATCCTCGGCATCATGACCGCCGACACCCTCGACGAGGCGATCGACCTGGTCAACGACGTCGACTTCGGCCTCACCTCGGGCCTGCACTCGCTCGACGAGACCGAGGTACGCACCTGGCTGGACCGCGTCCAGGCCGGCAACCTCTACGTCAACCGCGGCACCACGGGAGCGATCGTGCAGCGGCAGCCCTTCGGCGGCTGGAAGCGCTCCGCGGTCGGCCCCGGCACCAAGGCCGGCGGCCCCCACTACCTGGTCGGCCTCACCGGCTGGGAGTCCCGCCCGGCGACCGCCACCACCGAGATCACCCACCCCGCCGTGCGCGCCCTGCTAGCCGAAGCTCGCAAGGCCCTCTCCACCGACGAGTTCACCTCTCTCGAACGCGCCGCCCGCAGCGACGCCGCGTTCCCGATCGCACCCTCCGACGTCTCCGCCCTCAGCGCCGAACGCAACGTCCTGCGCTACGTCCCCTGCCCGGTGACGGTCCGCCTCTCCGCCGACGGCTCCCTCGCCGACCTGGTCCGAGTCCTGGCCGCCGCGAAACTCGCCGGCTCCCCCGTCCACGTCTCCAGCGCCACCGCCCTGCCGTCCTGGATCGGCTCCCACACCGTGGAGGACGACGTGATCTTCGCGGCCGGCCTCCAAGCCGGACGCGTCCGCCTCATCAGCACCTCCACCCCCGCCGGCTCCAGCACCGCCGGCCCTGGCACCGCCGGCCCTGGCACCGCAGGCTCCGCCTTGGCCGAGGCCACCGGCGGACGCCCCGACCTCGCCGTCTGGTCCGGCCCGGTAACCGAGGCCGGGCGCGTAGAGATGCTGCCGTTCCTACGCGAACAGGCAGTCAGCATCACCGCCCACCGCTTCGGCAACCCACTGCTCCTGGCCGAGCAGGTCCTTTAGCCGTACCCCCAAACCCCCGCTCAGGCCCAGCCGGCCCACCCGGCTGGCGCCCAGCGGGGCCATTCGCGCCCAAACACCCCCCTCACGCCCAGCCGGCCCACCCAGCTGGCACCCAGCGGGGCCTTTCACGCCCAAACACCCCACTCACGCCCAGCCGGGCCGCCCGGCTGGCGCTCGGCGGGGCCTCTCGCGCCCAAACACCCCACTCACGCCCAGCCGGCCCACCCAGCTGGCACCCAGCGGGGTTAGAGGACGGAGAAGCCGTCGGGGAGTGGGGTGCGGCCGGTGAGGGCGCGCAGGGCCGGGAGCCCGTCGCCGACCGCGACGGCGATGCGGGCGGCGAGGGCGGCCGACTCGGCGAGGACTTCGGGATCGAAGTCGATCGGGAGGCCGGCTGCCGAGGCGGCGTCGGAGCCGTGCACGACCAGCTCGAACGTACGGGTGGGGAGCCAGTCGCGGACCCGCATCCCGCCGGCCGGGGTGGCGATCAGGTCGTCGTCCCCCGCGACGGCGAGCGCCGACGTCGCCTGGCCGATCATGCCGCTGATCACCTGGACCGGCTCCGCGCCGAGCGCCTTGCCGGTGTCGCGCGCGTCATCGGTGGACGCCGAGACCGCGGCCGTCACCAGCTCCGGCGGCGCCTTGCGGACGGTGGCGAAGTATCCCTCGGGCCCGGTCAGCATCAGCATCGGCGCCTGCTCCGCGAGCACCACCGGAACCTGCCGCAGCGCCGAACTCGCGGTGTGCCCGAGCAGATCGCGCAACGTCCACTCCCCCAGCCCCGGCCCGTCGAGCCGCTCGGCTGGGATACGCGACACCAGGTCGGCGAAGGCGATGGCGGCGGAACGGTAGGTGCGGCGAAAGTCCATGACACCAACGCTGCCACGCCGCACCAGCACGCCGCTGCCCCGGACCACAAAGCCGCAGCCGACGGACGCGGCTCAGTCCAGCTGCTCGATGATCCGGTTGCGGGCGTGCTGGTAGATCACCGAGCTGCGAAACCCGACGATCTCGCGCCGCCCGGTGAACCGGTCCATCAGGAACGCGTGCAGATCGTCCACACTGCGCACCGCGACGTGCACCAGAAAGTCGTCGCCACCGGCGAGCACAAACACCGACAGCACCTCCGGCAGCCCGGCGGCATACGATTTGAAACCCTCGATCACGGTACGGGTCAGCGGCCGCACCTGGACGTGCAGCAGCGCCTGCACCTCCCGGCCGAGCGCGGTCAGGCTGACCTCCGCGTGGTAACCGGTGATGACACCCCGATCCCGCAGCAGCCGCACACGTTCCAGGCAGGTCGACGGCGCGATGCCGACAGCGCGGGCCAGGTCGCGGTTGGTCTGCCGGGCGTTCGTCTGCAGTTCCCGCACCAGCGCCGAATCAATGTCGTCCATGTCCGCCATCTTGGCACTCCAGCCGAATTTCATTCGGCGAGACCGTTCGTGGTCCGGCGAGCGTCCTAGCGTCATGGCCGTCAGAGACGCAGACGTACGGGAGGCCGGGATGTCCCTCAACCATCAGCGAGTCGTCGTCGAGCGGGGTTCGCGCTCGGGCCAGCCGATCGTGGTGGCGGTCCACTCCACCGCTCTCGGCCAGGCGATCGGCGGGTGCCGCCTGGCCCACTACGCGGACTGGCGGGACGGTCTCGGCGACGCGTTGCGCCTGTCCGAGGCGATGACCGAGAAGGCGGCTTTGGCCGGGCTGCCACACGGCGGCGGGAAGACCGTGATCGCGCTGCCACCGGGTACGGTCCTGGACGAGGCCGCTCGCCGTGCCGTCCTGCTCGACGCGGGCGACGTGATCGCTTCCCTGAACGGCGGATACGCGACCGGCCCGGACGTCGGCACCGGCCCGGCGGACATGGTGACGATCGGCGAGCGTACGCCCCACGTCTTCTGCCGGCCGGCCGCAACCGGCGGCAGCGGCGACTCCTCCCCGCACACCGCCACCGGGGTCATCGCCGCCCTGCGCGCCGTCGCCGCCGAACGTTTCGGCTCCCCCTCCCTGGCCGGCCGCAGCTTCGCCGTGCTCGGCCTCGGCCGGGTCGGCACGCACGTGCTCCGCCTGCTCGCCGAGTCGGGCGCCCACGTGGTCGCCGCCGACGTGGACGGTTCCCGGCGTGCCGCCGCCGAGCAGTACGGCGCCACCTGGACCGATCCGCACGGCTGCCTGACCGCCGAGGTGGACGTGCTGGTCCCCTCCGCGCTCGGTGGCCTGCTCACCGCGGAGACCGTGCCGCGGCTGGCCTGCTCGGCGGTCGCTGGTCCGGCGAACAATCAGCTGGACGTACCGGCGACCGCCGATCTGCTGCACGCCCGGGGCATCCTCTGGGCGCCGGACGTGGTGGTCAGCGCGGGTGGCATCGTGCACGCGGTCGCCGCCGAGCTGCACCGGGAGCCGGCACCGCGGATCACCGCCCGGCTCGACGGCATCGGGGAGACCCTCGCCGGGATCCTCAGCGCGGCCCGGGAGACCGGCTGCACCCCGGCCGTGGCGGCCTCGCGGCTGGCCCAGTTCCTGGTCGGCGAGCGCGCCACGCCTACGCTGGCGGCATGCTGACGGCGAAACTCACGAGCATGTGGCGGTCCCGCTACGAGATCTGTAACGCCGACACCGTGATCGCGGTCTGGGACGGCAAGTCCTGGACCAGCGGCGGCGACTTCGTTCTCGACGGGCGCACCTACAAGATCCGCGCCAACGGCTGGGGTACGAAATACTCGATGACCGACGACCGGGAGACGGTGGTCGCCGAGGCCGAGCGGGTCGGCCGCAAGCAGTGGCGGGTGCACGCCGGCGGCCGGACGTTCGAGTTCGTGCGCGACTCGATCTGGCGCGGCGGCGACGAGCAGCTGATGGACGGGGAGACCGTCGTCGGCCGGATCCGCCGGACCAGTACCTGGCGCGGTGACGTCGCCGCCGACCTGCCCGGCCTGCCCGTGCCGGTGCAGATCTTCGTGCTCGGCGTCGTCATCACGAACTGGAACAACCAGGCCGCCGCCGCGGGCTGACCCCCGGGCAGCGCCGGCCGATCGGCCCGCGGGATCCGATCGGCCCACGTCAGGCGCTCGGCCGGCGGGAAAGCACTTCGATCCGGCTTGTCATGCACTTAAAGGCTGACCGCCGGAACGGGAAAGGGCTGACCGATCAGAACGGGAACGTACGCCGTTCCTGCCGGGCCGTGACCCACTGGACCTCGGTGAACTCCTCAGCGGCGAAGCCCATGCCGAACCGGCCGGCACCGCTGTCCTTGACACCGCCGAACGGCATCTGCGGCTCGTCGTTGACCGGCTGGTCGTTGACGTGCACGATGCCCGCCTGCAGGTGGCGGGCGAGGTCGAGCCCCCGGTACGGGTCACCGGTGATGATCCCCGCGGTCAGGCCGAAGCCCGAGTTGTTGGCCCGGCGCAGAGCGTCCCGCGTACCGTCCGCCTCCTCCAGCAGGACGACCGGCCCGAACGTCTCGTCGAAGGCGAGCTCCGCCTCGGCGGGCACACCGGCCAGGACGGTCGGCGGGAAGCACCGCCCCACCGGGACACCGCCGGTGAGCAGCCGGGCGCCCAGCTCCACCGCCTCGCGGACCCGTCGTTCGAGCAGCGACAGCGCCCACTCGTTGATCACCGGGCCGATGACGGTACCGGGGTCGCGAGGGTCGCCGACCGGCAGCGCGGCGGCCCGGGCCACGAACCGTTCGGTGAACTCCGCGGCGATCGACGAGTCCACGATGATGCGGCGGGCGCACATGCAGGTCTGCCCGGTGTGCACGAAGGCGCCGTAGGTGGCGGCGTCCACCGCGTATCCCAGGTCGGCGTCGGCGAGCACGAGCAGCGGGTTGTGGCCGCCCAGCTGGAGAACCATCCGCTTGAGGTGGCGGCCGGCCTGTTCGGCGAGACGGCGGCCGGTCACCGTCGAGCCGGTGAAGCTGATTCGCCGTACCCGATGATCTGCGATCAGGGTCTCCGCGACGGACCCGGCCTCGCCCGGCGCGTGGGTGACCACGTTGAGCACGCCCGCCGGCAGCCCGGCCTCGGCCAGGAGCTCCGCCCAGAGTGCGCCACCGGTGAGCGGTGCCTCCTCGGAGGGCTTGAGCACCACGGTGTTGCCCACCGCGATCGGCGCGACGACCGCACGGCCGGCGAGGATCAGCGACGCGTTCCACGGCGCGATCGCGGCGACCACGCCGACCGGGCGCCGCATCGCCAGCGCGCGGGTGCCGTCCAGGTCCGAGGGGAGGATCTGACCCGAGGGCGCGTACGCGAGCCCCGCGGCCTGCCGCAGCATGGTGACGCAGAAGTCGAGCTGGATGCCGGCGAAGTGGACACCGCAGCCGGTCTCCGCCGCGAGCAGCCCGCGCACCTCGTCCCGGCGGCGGCCGAGAACCTCGGCGGCCCGCAGCATGATCCGCTGACGCTGCCCCGGGGAGGCCTCCGACCAGGCCGGGAAGGCGGCCTCGGCCGCATCGATCGCGGCCCGGGCGTCGTCCGCGTCGCCCGCGGCCACCCGCGCGAAGACGTCACCCGTCCACGGGTTCCGCTTCTCGAACGTCCGCCCGGCGGCGCCGTCGGTCCAGACCCCGCCGACGTGGTGCCGCACCGCGCCGATCTCCTGGCCGCCGATCTCCTGGCCGCCGGTCTCCTGGTTCATCGCGGTGCAGATGGTAGCGGACCGTGGTGCCACCGGTCAGCACACCGTTCCGGCAGCCGGAACGGTTGGCTACCATGCGCCATGGCCGACATCGGATCCACCTCCAGCGCCGGGTTCTCGCAGTCCCTGGAGCGCGGCCTCACGATCCTGTCGTCGTTCAGCGAGGCCCGGCCGGTGCTCGGGATCGCCGATCTGTCCCGGGCCGTGTCGCTGAACAAGAGCACCACGTACCGGTACGTGGCGACCCTGGCCCGGCTCGGCTACCTCCAGCAGGACCCGGAGACGAAGAAGTACTCGCTCGGGCCGCGGGCGGTCGACCTCGGGTTCGCCGCGATCAACGCGCTGGAGATCAACCGGGTGGCGGCGCCGTACCTGCAGGCACTCTCCGACGAGACGGGGTACACGGTGAGCATGGCGGTGCTCGACGGTACCGACATCGTCTACGTGGAGCGGCGGCGCAGCGGGCGGGCCGCGCCGTTCGCGGTGGGGCTGAACCTGCACGTCGGGTCGCGGCTGCCGGCGTACTGCACGTCGATGGGGAAGGTGCTGCTGGCGTACCAGGAGCCGGGTGTGCTGCGCGGGCTGCTGGACCGGACCGATTTCGCCCGGCGCGGCCCGAGGACGCTCACCAACCGCGAGCAACTGACCGCGGCGCTGGCACGGATCCGGCAGTGCGGTGTCGCCGTCAACGACGAGGAGCTGGCCTCCGGGCTGCGCTCGGTCGCCGCGCCGGTCCGCGACCGCACCGGGCAGGTGGTCGCGGCGGTGAACGTCGCGGTGCACCTCACCGTGTGGTCGACGACGGCGGACTCCGTGGTGGCCCGCCTGGAGAAGCCGCTGCGGCACGCCGTCACGGATATCTCGGCACGGCTGGGGTATCGCTGAACTGCTGGGGTATCGGTGAGCGAACTATCGTTCGGGTGGCTCGAACACCTCGTTGATGTGCCGGAGATCCCGGCATAGCTTCAGCGCACCCGACCCCACTGGGAGGCGAGCGCCCATGCTCCTCGACGAGAAACTCTGGACCGGCAACATCTTCATCGGCGGCGAGTGGAAGCCGGGGCGGGGCGGCGCGTACGACGTCGTCGAACCCGCCACCGGCGAGGTCCTCGGCCGGATCGGGCGGGCCACGCCCGAGGACGTCGGCGAGGCCGCCCGGCACGCCGCCGAGGCCCAGCGGGCCTGGGCCGCCACCCCGCATCCGGCACGCGCCGCGGTGCTGCGGCGGGCCGCGCAGCTGTGGGGCGAGTACGCCGAGGAGATCTCCGGGTGGAACGTCCGCGAGGTCGGCGCGATCCCGGCGATGGCGGGGTTCGCGCTGCACGTCGCCGAGCAGGAGTGTTACGAGGCGGCGTCACTGCCCAGCCGGCCGTACGGCGAACTGCTGCCCAGCGAGGAACCGCGGCTCTCGATGGCCCAGCGGGTGCCGGCCGGCGTGGTGACCGTGATCGCCCCGTTCAACGTACCGATCATCCTGTCCATCAGGTCCGTCGCGCCGGCCCTGGCACTGGGCAACGCGGTGCTGCTCAAGCCCGACCCGCGTACCGCGGTGACCGGCGGCGTCACCCTCGCCCGGGTCTTCGCCGAGGCCGGCCTGCCGGACGGCCTGCTCCAGGTGCTGCCCGGCGGCACCGACGTCGGCGAGGCACTCGTCACCCACCCGCTGGTACGGGTCATCTCGTTCACCGGCTCCACCCGGGCCGGCCGCCGCGTCGGCGCCCTCGCCGGTGAGCACCTCAAGCGGGCCCACCTGGAGCTCGGCGGCAACTCGGCGATGATCGTGCTCGACGACGCCGACATCGCACCGGCCGTCGACGCCGCGTCGTTCGGCTCCTGGTTCCACCAGGGCCAGATCTGCATGACCACCGGCCGGCACCTGGTACACGACCGGCTCTACGACGAGTTCGTCGAACGCCTCTCCGCGAAGGCCGCCGCCCTGCCGATCGGCGACCCGAACCGGCAGCAGGTCGTGCTCGGCCCGATCATCGACGCCGGCCAGCGCGACAAGATCCACGGCGTGGTCACCCGCTCGGCCTCGTCCGGGGCGCGGATCGCCGCCGGCGGCACGTACGAGGAGCTCTTCTACTCCGCGACGGTGCTCGCCGACGTCTCGGAGGACACCCCCGCGTTCACCGAGGAGATCTTCGGGCCGGTCGCGCCGGTGATGCGATTCCGCGACGCCGAGGAGGCGGTCCGGCTCGCCACCGCCGGCGAGTACGGGCTGTCCCTCGGCATCGTCACCCGCGACGTGATGAAGGGCCTCGCCCTGGCCGAACGGATCCCGACCGGAATCGTCCACATCAACGACCAGACCGTCAGCGACGAGGCGAACAGCCCGTTCGGCGGCGTCGCGGCCTCCGGAACCGGCTCCCGGTTCGGCGGTGCGGCGGCCAACATCGAGGCGTTCACCGAGACCCGCTGGGTGACCGTGCGTGACAAGCCCCCGGCGTACCCGTTCTAGGGAAAGTTGTTTCCGTGCCGTTACAGGCACCTCGGGAGTCTTGCGTTAAATGCACGTTCATCAATAATGAGCGCCATGAATCGAGCCGAGGCGATGCCGGTCGACGGATCCCGGAGCACGACCGAAGCCCCCGGCGGCAGTGCGCCGGCGGGGGCTTCCCGGGACGCCGCACCAGCAGGCAGCCCACTGAAACCGCAGGCCACCGTGCCGGTCCCCGCCGCCGGTGGCACGTCCGCGGCGCCGCCGGGCGCCGTCGGCCCGCCCGCGGCGATCCGCCCCGCCGCCCCATCCCCTTTCGCAGTATCCGCAACCCTTCCCCATCCGCCCTCCCACCATCCCGTCACCGAATCCCGCGATCCGGTCACTCGTCGGCGAGATCTCAGCGCGTCACCCCAGGCTCTCGCGGCGCCCCCACTCGGGGTCGCGTCACGGGATCTCGCGCCCCAGGATCTCGGCGTGTCCCCGGATCTCGGCGTGTCTCCGGATCTCGGCGTGTCTCCGGATCTCGGCGTGTCTCCGGATCTCGGCGTGTCTCCGGATCTCGGCGTGTCTCCGGATCTCGTGACCCGGGATCTTGTGGCGCCGCCGCCGGATCTGCGGCGGAGACGGGGCCCGACACGCAGACTGGTCGGATTGTGAGCCCACCGACGCGGCCGCCGGCGATCAGCCCGGCGGACCGCGTAACCAGCTCCCCGGATGGCCCGCCACCACCCGGCACAGCCCCGTGCCGGCTCCGGCGGCGCCTTCTCTCCCGAACGGGACGAGCCGGGCCACCACGTCTCTCCGAACACCTCCTGACCGTCATGGCCCACACGGCCACCGACCGCTTCCCCCATCGCGACACCCCATCCACCCCCAGGCGCGCCATCCCCCGCAGCGCCCCGGGCCGGCCCACGACGCCGCCCCGCACCCCCGCGCCACCCCGCGCGACAGCGCCACCCCGCGCAGCCGAAGACACCGGGCTCGCCGGACACACCACCGGCACCACTCATGCGAGCGCTGGCGCCGAGTCGCCTGGCACCGTTGTGATCAGTGCATTCGCAGGCTCCACCACGTCCGGCCCCCGTGCCGCAGCGCCCTCGGCCGGAGCCGCGCACCCGGGGCGCCCACCACCCTCGCTCCACCCAGGTGGACAAATCCCGCATTCAGGGCCGTAAAACAACCCCGCACGAGTGATCTTGGACATCTGAGCCGCCCATGACCGGCTCAGGTGTCCAAGATCTCGGGGACCCCTGGGCTGGGAGATCTCACCGGATGGCGGTGTTGGGGTGGGGAACGGGGTCCCGGCGGGGTAGAGGTAGAGGCGTTCGCGCGCCGTCGCCGGTCACCCCGGCGGGTCGAGTGCGCCCATCACCACACCGGGAGGGTCCCGCAATGGCCGGAATTCCGAACGTCACCCTCAACAACGGCATCACCATGCCGCAGATCGGCTTCGGCGTCTTCCAGATCCCCGAGGCGGACACCACCGCCGCCGTGAGTACCGCCCTCGAAGCGGGCTACCGCAGCATCGACACCGCCGCGGCGTACGGCAACGAGACGGGTGTCGGCTCCGCCATCAAGGGCAGCGGCATCCCGCGGAACGAACTCTTCATCACCACCAAGCTGTGGAACTCCGATCAGGGGTACGAGGAGACGCTCCAGGCGTTCGACGCGAGCCTGGCCCGGCTCGGGCTGGACCAGCTGGACCTCTACCTGATCCACTGGCCGACGCCGAAGCACGGCCGGTACCTGGACACCTGGCGGGCGATGGAGCGGCTCATCGAGGAGGGGCGGGTCCGGGCGATCGGCGTCTCCAACTTCCTGCCCGAGCACCTGCGTGCCGTGGCCGGACTGGGCGGTACCGTCCCGGCGGTCAACCAGATCGAGGTGCACCCGGCGCTGCAGCAGCGCGACGCGCAGGCCGTCAACACGGAGCTCGGTGTGGTGACCGAGGCGTGGAGCCCGCTCGCCCAGGCCGGTGTGCTGTCCGAGCGCTCGGTGACCGACATCGCGACGGCCCACGACCGTACGCCCGCGCAGGTGGTGCTCCGCTGGCACGTCCAGCAGGGCCGGGTCGTCATCCCGAAGTCGGTCACGCCGGCCCGGATCGAGGAGAACCTGCGGATCTTCGACTTCGAGCTGACCGGCGACGAGATGGCCGCGATCGACGCCCTGGAGAGCGACGGTCGCACCGGCCCGCACCCGGACCACTTCAACTAGCCCGTTCAACTAGCCCGGAAACGGGAAGGGAGCAGGAGCCGGGAAACGGAGCCGGAGCCGGAGCACTAAACCCGACGCACTCTCAGCCGACGTTTAGGAAGCCCACAGGTAGCCACCGCATAGTGGGAGCACATCCCCTCAGCTGGAGGTTCTGAATGGGTCTACTCGGTCTGGTCGATCTGCTGCTGCTCCTCGTGCAGATCGTGCTGATCGCGCGTGCGGTGCTCGACTGGAGCGTGGCCCTGGCCGGCCCGGCGATGCCCGGTTCGTTCCGCTCGCGGGCCATGGACGGCGTGCACCGGATCACCGAGCCGATGCTCGCACCGGTCCGGCGGATCCTGCCACCGCTGCGGGTCGGCGGCGTCTCGATCGACCTGGCGTTCATCGTGCTCTTCGTGGTGATCGGCGTTCTCCGCACCATCATCTGACCGAGCCCCGCAGAAACGAACCCCGGCCTGACCCCGCTGCCCCACGCGGCGGGATCAGGCCGGCGGCCTGTCCGGACCGCATCACGCCGGCGGCGACCCGCCCCGTTCCCACCCGGCCGCCGATGCCAGTTCCAGGTCAGCCGCGGGTTCAGGCCTCGAAGCGGAGACCGGGTCCGGCGACGGCGAACGGCCGGCAGTGGTGACCGCGCCGCCCTCCCGGTACAGAACCAGCGCCGCCATCGCCAGGAGCAGCACCGCCGCCGCCGGAAGCAACGAGATCCCGTCCGCCGGATAGCCCATCCCGTCGACCGCGAACAGCAGCGACGGCACCACCATGAGCAGATAGATGCTGCCGTACACCAGCACCGGCGTCGCCGGCACCGCGGCCAGCGCCAGCCCGGCCCACAACGTCGTCGTCAGGCCGCGCCTGCGGGACCGGTGCCGCCTCAGCACCGCCGCCACGATCACCGCGAGCGGCAGCCCCAGCAGCACCCCGAGATCGCTGATCTCGTCGGAGCCGTTGCCGAGGTAGGGACCCAGCACGCCGAGCCCGATCAGCGGCAGCCCGATCAGCGCGGCACCCGCCACCGGATGCACCCGCCGGGCACTGGTCGCGACGGCCGTCACCGTGCCGAGCAGCACGCCCGCCGCAGCCACCAGGGCCGTGGTCAGCGGGAGTCCGATCGGCATGAAGGCGTGGTTCTCCCCCGGGGTGCTCTGGAAGTACATCAGCGGGCCGCATCCACTGGCGACCACCGCGACGGTGGTGGTGCGGCGGCGTACGAGCGCGGGCAGACCGGGCCGGAGCACCCGCCCGGCGAGCGCCCAGCTCACCACGATCACCACGGCCGCGGCGATCAGCGCGGCCCGCATGCCGCCCGCACCGGTCACCTCCTGGCGCAGCAGCACGCCCTCGGCGGTCAGCAGCCCGATGCCGAGGGCCACGGCCGCCCACACCGCGCGCCGGCGGTTGGCGGTCGCCACCACCAGCCCGGCGGCCGCGAGCAGGATCCCCGCCCAGCGCAGTTCGGCGGCCCACAGATAGATCTCGCCGTCACCGCCCGGCATCGGCGCGTCCGCGGACCACACCGGCAGGCCCGGCGTCAGAACGGCCACCGTGTACGCCCACGCGACCACTCCCCCGGCGACCGCCGCTGCCCCCGCCAGAAGCGCCGCAACCGGAACCCCGGGCAAGACACCGGCCGCAGGCAAAGCGTCGGGCGCGAGCAAAGCACCAGGCGCAGACGAAGCATCAGGCGCTGACGAAGCACCAGCCGGCGCACCCGCCGCACGCAGGCCATAGACGACCGCGATCCATCCGTACACGCTGAACAGCACCACCCACCCGCCGACGAAGGAGAACGAATCCACGCCGTCGGGGAGGTCCATGGCCATGTCCAGGAGCAGCGAGGACATCGCCGCCCGCAGCCCGCCGGCGAGCCCGCCCGGCCACCAGAACACCACTGGCAAGGTGGACAGCGCGACCGCGACCAGGGCCGTCAGCGGCACACCGGCGACCGCCAGCAGTACGGTGAGCCGGCGCCGGCCACGGGCGGCGGCGCGCACGGCGCTCCGGCCCAGCACCGCGGTCGCGGGGGCCCACACGATCGCCGCGAGCAGCGGTGAGAGGTCCATCAGGTATTCGCTGAACGTCAGCAGTGCCGGGAGCAGCATCAGTGGTGCCAGCACTGCCGGACCGGCCGTGCCGAAGCGCCCGTCGCGGGACATCGGCGCCCGCCGGCCCAGCCACCATCCGAGCGGTACGCCCCACAGCGCCAGCACGAGTCCCTGCACCAGGTGGGAACCCCAGCCCCAGTCGAGCGCCGGCCCGAACGGCAGGAGGACGAACCGCTCGAAGAGCTTCAACACGGCCGTGCCGAGCAGCGCCATTCCCAGCAGGGCGGCGCCCGCACCGGTGCCCGAGCCGGCGCGACGGCCGCCCCAGCCCCGCGGAACACCGGCGGCGTCCCGCACCGGCGGGGCGGTGAGCAGGCTGAACGCGTACCCGAGTTGCCGCAGCGCGGTGCCGGGCCGGCTCTCCAGATCGGCGAGCTCGGCGTGCCATTCGCGGGACATCTCGTCGCGGACGGCCTCGGGCCAGCGGCGGGCCGCCGCGTGCAACGCCCACCGGGTGATGCGGTTCAGCGCGATCATGCGCACACCGTAGCCGACCCCACTATCACTTCTCTACATAGCCCCCGATGAAAATTCGACACACAGCCGCGGCCTCGTATCAGCCCAGGTGGCGAGCCACGAACTCGAGGGCCGCGGTGTCGAAGAAGGTCCGGCCACCGTCATGCCCGTCCCACTCGTACACCTCGATCTGCTTGTCCCCGGAGAGCTCGTTGTACGCCCCGAAAACCCCGGACGGCGGGCACACCTCGTCCATCAGCCCCGCGGACACGATCGCCGGCGCGGTCACCCGCTTCGCGAAGTGCACCACGTCCACGTGGTCCAGGGTGTCGAGGACCGGCCCGGCCAGTTGCGGGTTGGTCCGCAGGAACCGGACCACCTCGGCGAACGGGTTGCTGTCGGTGATGGTGACCGCCCGCCGGATGTCGCAGAGGAACGGCACCCCCGAGACCACCGCCGATACCAGGTCCGGCACGAGACCGGCGGCCGCCAGTGACAGCGCGCCACCCTGGCTCTTGCCGGTGACCACGAGACGCGACGCGTCGACGCCCGGCAGTTCGGCCGCCACCTCGACGGCCCGCGCCGCGTCGGTGAACAGGCGCCGGTAGTAGAACGAATCCGGCGACTGCACCCCGCGGGTCAGGAAGCCCGGTGTCGACGGGCCGGCACCGGAGTCGTCCACGTCGGGGGTGTCGCCGCCGCGCCAGCTGCCGCCCTGGCCGCGGGTGTCCATCACGAGGTGGGCATATCCGGCGCTGGCCCAGACGAGCCAGTCGATCGGCAGGCCGCGGCCGCCCCCGTACCCGATGAACTCGACAGCGACCGGCAACGGCCCGGTGACACCCGCGGGCCGGTTGAGCCACGCCCGGATCGGCTGGCCCGCGTACCCGGTGAAGGTCACGTCGTGGGTGGTGATGCCGCGCAGCGGCGTGGTCACCTCGGTGAGCCGCGGCGGTGACGCGGCCCGGCGGGCGGCGGCGAGGGTGCCGGACCAGAAGTCGTCGAAGCCCTTGGGCTCGGTGGCGGAGGACCGGTAGGTGCGCAACTCGGAGAGCGGCAGATCAAAGAGCGCCATGAGTGATCACGCTAGGCCCTGCCGGGAGCGCGGGACAGCCCTGCGGGCACGATGTGAGACGTGTCGAACAGCCTGCCGAAGGCTCAGCACGTCCTCGAGGCGGTGCTGGAGCGGCTGACGTATGTCAATGAGGAGACCGGTTACACGGTGGCCCGAGTCGCCACCGGCCGTGGCTCCGACCTGCTCACCGTGGTCGGTGCGCTGCTCGGCGCGCAGCCCGGTGAGAGCCTGCGGATGTCCGGCTGGTGGTCGTCGCACCCGCAGTACGGGCGGCAGTTCGAGGTGCTCTCGTACACCACAGTGCTGCCCGCGACCATTCAGGGCATCCGCCGTTACCTGGGATCAGGGCTGGTCAAGGGCATCGGCCCGGTGTTCGCCGAGCGGATCGTCGACCATTTCGGACTCGATACCCTGGAGATCATCGAGGAGTCGCCGGAGCGGCTGATCGAGGTCGCCGGCCTCGGCCCCAAGCGCACCAAGAAGATCACCGCGGCGTGGGCCGAGCAGAAGGCGATCAAGGAGGTGATGCTCTTCCTTCAGGGTGTGGGCGTCTCCACGTCGATCGCCGTGCGGATCTTCAAGAAGTACGGCGACTCCAGCATCAGCGTGGTCAAAAACAGTCCCTACACGCTCGCGGCCGACGTCTGGGGCATCGGCTTCAAGACCGCCGACACGATCGCGCAGGCGGTCGGCATCCCGCACGACAGCCCCGAACGGGTAAAGGCCGGCCTCCAGTACACGCTGTCCCAGGCCACCGACAACGGCCACTGCTTCCTCCCGGCCGACGAGCTGACCGCCGAGGCCACGAAGATCCTCGATGTGCCCGGCGGCCTGATCCCGTCCTGCCTCGCCGACCTGGTCACGGAGGAGGGCGTCGTTCGCGAGGGTGACGCCGTCTACCTGGTCCCGTTCCACCGCGCCGAGCAGTCCCTCGCCTCGTCGCTGCTCAAGCTGTTGCACGACCGGTCGGACCGGATGCCGCAGTTCGGCGGCGTCGACTGGGTCAAGGCCCTCGGCTGGCTGCGTCAGCGCACCGGCTCGACCCTCGCGACCGAACAGGAACAGGCGGTCAAACTCGCGCTCACGTCGAAGGTCGCGGTGATGACCGGCGGTCCGGGCTGCGGGAAGAGCTTCACCGTACGGTCGATCGTCGAACTCGCCGCCGCCAAGCAAGCCAAGATCCAGCTCGTCGCACCCACCGGCCGTGCCGCGAAGCGGCTCGCCGAGCTGACCGGCCACCCGGCGGCGACCGTGCACCGCCTGCTCAAGCTCCAGCCCGGCGGCGAGGCCACCTACGACCGGGACAACCCGCTCGACGCCGACCTGATCGTTGTCGACGAGGCCTCCATGCTCGACCTGATCCTGGCGAACAAGCTGGTCAAGGCCATCGCGCCGGGCGCGCACCTGCTTCTCGTCGGCGACGTCGACCAGCTGCCGTCGGTCGGTGCCGGCGAGGTGCTGCGCGACCTGCTCGCCGCCGACGCCATCCCGCGCGTGCGGCTCACCCAGATCTTCCGGCAGGCCGCCGAGAGCGGCGTCGTCACCAACGCGCACCGGGTCAACCAGGGCCGCCCGCCGCTGCTCGACGGCATGCGCGACTTCTTCCTGTTCGCGAACGACGACACCGAGGCGACCGCCGCGCTCACCGTGGACGTCGCCTGCCACCGCATCCCCCGCAAGTTCGGCCTCGATCCCCGCCGCGACGTGCAGATCCTCACGCCGATGCACCGCGGTCCGGCGGGTGCGGGCGCCCTCAACACGATGCTGCAGCAACAGCTCACGCCGGCCCGCGAGGGCCTGCCGGAGCGCCGGCTGGGCGGGCGGGTGTTCCGGGTGGGCGACAAGGTCACCCAGATCAGGAACAACTACGACAAGGGCGCGGCGGGCGTCTTCAACGGCACGGTGGGCGTGGTGACCGGGCTGTCGCCCGAGGAGCAGACCCTTACTGTACGGACGGACGAGGACGAATCGATCGACTACGACTTCGACGAGCTCGACGAGCTGGCCCATGCGTACGCGATCACGATCCACCGCTCGCAGGGTTCCGAATATCCGGCGGTGGTGATCCCGCTGACCACCAGCGCCTGGATGATGCTGCAGCGCAACCTGCTCTACACCGCCATCACCCGGGCCAAGAAGCTCGTCGTCCTCGTCGGCTCACGCCGGGCCCTGGCCGCCGCGGTCCGCACGGTCAGCGCGGGCCGCCGCCACACCGCCCTCACCCAGCGCCTGGAGTGAGCCCAGCCCGCTCTATAAGCCGCCGCTGAAGTGTGAGACGGCCGTCGCAAATCCCGTCGGGACGGTTCCTGCGTAGTGCGTGCAGTAACTGAGCCTTTTTCAACGTGGCGAGGGCCTCGGTCGCCGGCGCCGCACAACGGCCCGGCAGCTTCAGGCCCGATGCCAGGTTGAAAATTGCTCACTGTTCGGCAGACGGAAGGACGTCAAGATGCGCAGGAGCAGGTTGGTGACACTCGTGGCGGCGGGTGCCGTGGCCATCGCTGGGATGGCTGTAGCACCCCTGACCTTCGCCGCGGAAGCGCCCCGGAACGGATGCCCCGATGTAGAGGTACTGGGGGCGCGCGGCACGACCGAGCGCCCCGGGCTCGGCGTGCTGTTGACGCCGCTGGCCCAGCGGATCACCAGGGATGTGCCGCAGACCGTACGCACCACCGCGGTCGACTACCCGGCCTCCTTCAACTACACCTCGAGCGTGCGGCAGGGCGTGGCGGACCTGACCGCGAAAGTTCAGCGCACCGCCGCCGCGTGCCCGGAGACGAAGTTCGTGCTGACGGGCTACTCGCAGGGCGCGGACGTGGTCGGTGACGCGGTCACCGGCGCCCTCGCGAACGACCTGGACCAGGTCGCCGCGGTACTGCTCTTCGGCGATCCCACCTTCACCGCCGGCGAGCAGTTCAACGTCGGCACCGGAACGCGGTCCGGTGTCTTCCCGCGGGGCCGCAACCGGCTGGCCGAGGTCGCCGACCGTACCCAGTCGTTCTGCAACCGCAACGACCGGTTCTGCCAGGGCGGGACGAGCCTGGCGGCGCACCTGGACTACAACAAGTTCCTCGGTGACGCCACCGGCTTCACCGCGGAGCGGGTGGGGTGACACCGGCCGGTCGACGCCGGGCCGGGCCGGTGACACACCGGCTCGAATAGCACACTGAGCACGACCACGGGCGGCCATTCGGGAATTCGAGACGAATGGCCGCCTTTGCTCAAACTTCCGTTCGTCTGTTTACGGCACTCCGCACCCAGTTCGCGGAAATCACTAGGGTGAGATTTGAAACGATGCCGAATTCTCATTCCGAATTATTCTCCTATTCGGGAAGGGAATTGCAGAAACAGACGGGGGTATTCTCATGTTGCGTACGATCACCGCTGCGGTGGCAATGCTGGGAACGCTGGGTGTGGCCAGTCCGTCCCAGGCGGGACCACCGCCGGTACCCGATGACATGATGATCATCGACGTGGTCAAGGCGAACGGCTCGGGCTGCCCGGACGAGTCCGCCGCGATCACGGTCGCCGACGACAACAAGGCCTTCACGGTCACCTACTCCGAGTACACCGCGCAGGTCGGCCCGAAGTCGGGCCCGCTGGACTTCCGGAAGAACTGTCAGCTCGCGCTCGACATCAAGGTTCCTTCGGGATTCACCTTCGCCGTCGCGACGGCCGACTACCGCGGATTCGCGAGCCTGCGCGGCGGCTCGTGGGCCGAGCAGAACGCCAGCTACTACTTCCAGGGCTATTCACAGACGACCCGCACCAAGCACACTTTCAAGGGCCCGCTGGAGGACAACTGGCAGCGGACCGACCAGGTGGGAATCGCGTCGCTCAACTTCCTCAAGTGCGGTGACCGGCGGTTCCTGAACATCAACACCGAATTGCGGGTCAACCGCGGCTCGTCGGACTCGACGAAGTACACCAGCTTCATCTCGATGGACTCGACCGACGCGTCGATCAACACCGTTTACCGGGTCGTCTGGAAGAAGTGCTGAGCCGGCACCCGTACTAACGACCCGGGGCGGTGTCGCGATCGACGAACGCCGCCCACGGGTCCTCCGGCGGACGCCGCTCCCCCTCCCCGGCAGGAGCGGCGCCGCCCGGACCTTCGCGCCCCGCACGACCCGCCAGACCCCCGCCCGCAACTGTGGCCGGAGCCGGCCGCACCGACCGGGCGGCCAGGTAGGCGGCGAGCGCCGTGGTGATCGGCACCGCCGCCACCAGCCCGATCGTGCCGACCGCGCTGCGCACCAGCTCCTGGGCGATGAGCTGGGAGGTGAGCAGCTCACCCACCGGTGTGTTGCCGGCCGCGAAGAGCAGCATCAGGGGCAGCGAGGCACCCGCGTACGCCAGCACGATGGTGTTGATGACCGAGGCGATGTGCGCCCGGCCGATCCGGGTGGCCGCACCGTAGAGCCGCCGGAAGCCGTACGCCGGATTGGCCACCGCCAGCTCGGTCACCGTGGCGGACTGGGTGACCGTGACGTCGTCGAGCACGCCCAGCGATCCGATCACGATGCCGGCCAGCAGCAGGCCCTGCATGTTGACCTCGCCCTGGGTGATCGTCAGGAAGTTCGAGGTCTCGTCGGCGACCCCGGTCAGATGCACCACCGCCGTCGCCACCGCCGCCAGCACCGCCGTGATCGCCAGGCTGGCCAGCGTGCCCGCGACCGCGACCGTGGTGGTGGGCGAGAACCCGTGGGTCAGGTAGAGCACGACCAGCATGATCGCCGCGGCGCCGACGACCGCCACCGCGACGGGTGAGCGCCCGTCCAGGATCGCCGGGACGATGAACCAGAGCAGGATGCCGAAGGTGACGGCCAGGCCGGCCAGCGCCGTCACGCCCCGCCACCGGCCGAAGGCGACGATCGCGAGCGCGAACGCCGCCCCGAGCAGCCACAGCTGGCGGGACCGCTGATGGTCCATCACCGAGTAACTGGTGCTGCCCTCGTTGTTCAGCGCGAGCAGCACCACGTCGTCGCCGGTCTCGACCCGCGGGGCACCCGGGCCGTTGGGCAGGTCGGTGGTGATCTCGGTGCCCTCGGCGTCGCCGCTGGTCAGCCTCACGGTGAGGGTGCCGCAGTTCTCGAGCGGGATGTCGTCCTCGGGCACCGGCGGGCACTCGACCGGGGCCATCGACGTGATCTGCCCGAACACGCGGGACGGGCCGTCCTCGCCGGCGGCGGCCCGTGGTGCGTCGCGGGGCCAGAGCAGCATCATGCCCACGATGGTGATCAGCACCGCCGGCACGAGCAGGAGCAGGGTGAGCCGCCGCGCGCCGGGCAGGACCGGCAACTTCCCGCCGGGCGCGTGGTGATGGTGGTCGTGACCGGCCGGGCTCATCTCGCTCCTCAACGGTTCGGCGGTGCGTGCCTGCCGAACCGTACCCGGGAGGTGAGCGTCAGGAGGCGGGACGCTCCCGGTCGGCGGGCGGGCGGGCCCGCTCGGCGGCCGAGCGGGCCCGGTCACCGGCGGAACGGCCGAAGGTCAGCCAGAAGTCGGTGATCGCGAGGCTCAGCGCGGGGCGACGGCCGGCCAGGTAGCCGAGTGGGCCGTCAGGATCCGGGCGCCAGGCGGCGTTCGCCGTACGCAAACCGGCACGGCCTCGCACCGGTGTGCGCCGGACGTGCTCGCCCAGAGCTTGGGCCACCGTCATGCCCACCGGGAAACGGCCCGGTAGCCGCCCCTTCAGCCGGACCAGCGCCGAAGCGATGGGCGTGCCCCGGCCGGGAAGCGTGGCGGTCGCATCCACCAGGGGCTCGGTCTCGGTGTCGATGCTGAAGTCGGCCAGGTCCTTGGGGATGCCCCACAGCCGCCGGCCGCCCTCCCGGGACGCCACGCTGTCCACCCAGATGTCGATGATGCTCACCCGGGGCCGGCCGCGCTCGTGCACCAGGACCGCGCTGAGCAGCTCCTGATAGTGCAGGACGCCGCCGGGCTCGTAGCGGACCCAGGCGGCGCCGACCGCGACCCGGCCGCCGAACGTGATCGGGCGGACCGCCGCGCCGAGAACCGGAGGCAGCTGCGGTAGCCGCCCCCGGGGGATGAGGAAGACCGACAGGAACATCTGACCGCGCAGGTGCCAGGGCTCGGGCGGGTACATGCCCTACACATTGACACCTGCCGACGTCATACACCAGCGGCGAAAACGGTCATTACCGCACGTGCGAGACCACGGTGTGGCGCTGGGCAGCCGTGGTGAGACGGTCAGTACCGGAAGCGCGAGACCACCGTGTGCAGCTGGGCCGCCGTGGTGGTCAGGTCCTCGGCGGCGTGCCGGGTGTCGCCGACCGTGTCGGTGGTCCGGCGGGTGGCGTCGGAGACCGAGGTGATGGTCGCGGCGATGTCACCGGCACCGCTCGCCGCCTCGGTCAGCGTACGGTTCATCTCCTGCGTGGTCGCCGTCTGCTCCTCGACCGCGGAGGCGATGGTGAGCTGCAGGCCGTTGATCCGCTCGATGATCGCCGAGATCTCGCCGATCGCGGTGACCGCGCCGCTGGTGTCGGCCTGAATGGCCTGCACCCGCTGGGAGATGTCCTCGGTCGCCTTGGCCGTCTCCTGCGCCAGGTCCTTGACCTCGCCGGCGACCACCGCGAAGCCCTTGCCGACCTCGCCGGCGCGGGCCGCCTCGATGGTGGCGTTGAGCGCGAGCAGGTTGGTCTGCTCCGCGATGCTGGTGATCACCTTGACCACTGTGGCGATCTCCTCGGACGACGCGCCGAGGCGCCCCACGATCGCGTTGGTGGCCGAGGCGACCTGCACCGCCTGCGCGGCGACCTCGGTGGCCTCGGACGTCGAGACGCTGATGTCGCGGATCGCCGAGCCCATCTCCTGCGAGCCGGCCGACACGATCTGCAAGTTGTTGGAGACCACGTCGGCGGCGGCGGCGACGGTACCGGCCTGCGAGGAGGCCTGGTTGGCGGCGGCGTCGACGGCGATCGACACCGAGCTGAGCTGCCCGGCGGCGGTCTGCAGGGTGGTCACGCTGCCGGCCAGTTGAATGACGTCCTCCCGCAGGCGGGCGATGCCGCGGTCCAGGGCGGCGGCCATCCGGCCGATCTCGTCCTCGCTGCGCACCCCCGAGCTGCGGGTGAGGTCGCCCTCCGCCAGCCCTTCGGCGATGTGCGCGACGCTGCTGACAGTGTGCGTGACCCGGGACGCGACCCGGAACCCGATCAGCAGGCTGATCAGCACACCGGCCGCGAGCACCAGCCCGATCGTCCAGGCCGCGGAGGTGCCGGACTTCTCGTTGGCGCTGATGCTCTCCTCCGCGAGCTTCACCGCCCGGCCCTGGAGGGCTGTCTGGTCGGCGGTGAGCGCACCGCGCAGGTCGTCGTACTGCTTGACCACGCCGGCCAACTCGCTCGCCGACGCCTTGGACCGGTCGGTGTTGATGAACACGAGGTAGGCACCCCAGTCCGCCTCCGCCTTGGTCACCGAGGCCTCACCGGGCAGGCTCGCCTTCAGGGTGCCGATCGCCTCGTCGATCGCCTTCTGGTTCGCGGCCATCCCGGTCTTGATCCGGTCGGCGAGAGCGGGGTAGAGCTGCATCGCCGAGACGTTGCCGCTGAACGCCTCGATGTTGGTGCTGAACGCACCGACCGCGGTCTCGATCACGAGCGACTGGCGGTGCGCCGAGGCTGCCTCGCTGTTCAGGTCGTAGACCGTCTTCACGGCCAGGCCCCCGACCAGGAGACCGCTGACGGTCGCGGTCATCGCCGCCGCACCGATCTTGGTCCGCAGGGAGCGGTTGTCGAACAACCCGCCGAATCCCATACCCATGCCCTCCCATCCCGTTCGCTCGCCACAGCGCACCAGCGCGCCCTGGTCACGAGCTTGAGGAAATCCCCGGCGCGCCGGGGATGAGAAGGCCGGCCCTCCCCTCAGCGAATTGTCGGCTCACGGCGACCCGCGCGGGCCGAAGTCCGCGAGATTGGTTCAGGTTCTCCGGCCGCGCTCTATATCGCGGAGACGTCTGCTAAGGCCCGGAAGATCAGCGCGGTGGAGGTGGCACCCGGGTCCTGATGGCCGATGCTGCGCTCACCCAGGTACGAGGCGCGCCCCTTACGCGCCCGCATGGCGGCCGTCGCCCGAGCACCCTCGTCGGCCGCCCGGGCCGCCGCCGCGGCCGCCTCGGCGAGATCGGAGCCGGAACCCACCGCCACCTCGAACGCGTCGAGCGCCGGCCGGTACGCATCCACGATGGTCTTGTCCCCCGGCTCCGCCCCGCCCAGCTTGCGCACCGCCTCCAGCCCCGCGTCGAGCCCGGCCACCAGCGCGGACAGCTCGACCTCCGGCCCCGGCGGCAGCGCCTTGCCCAGCGCGCGCAGGGCGCTGCCGTAGAGCGGGCCGGACGCGCCACCCACCTTGGAGATCAGCGTCGTGCCGGCCTTGACGAACACGGCTCCCACACCGTCCGGCGGTGTCCCGTCGAGTGTGGCGACCACAGCGGCGAAGCCCCGGTTCAGGTTCACACCGTGGTCGCCGTCGCCGATCGCCGAGTCCAGCCGGGTGAGCCGGTCGGACTCGGCGGCGACAGCACCGGCGGAGGCACGCAGCCAGGCGAGGGCGAGAGCCACGTCCATGTCACGCTCCCCAGCGCAGGCCGGGGGTACGCACCGGCGCGTCCCACAGTCGCAGCATCTCGTCGGTGACCCGGGTGACGGTCAGCGACAGCCCGGCCATGTCCAGGCTGGTCACGTAGTTGCCGACCAGCCGGCGGGCGATCCGCAGCCCACGCTCCTCGAGGACCGCGGCGACCTCGCCGTAGACCAGGTAGAGCTCGAGCAGCGGGGTGCCACCGAGCCCGTTGACCAGCACGATCACCTGATCACCGGCGTTCAGCGGCTTGGCCTGCAGGATCGCGTCGACGGCGGAGCCGGCCAGCTGCTTGGCGGGACGCAGTTTCTCCCGGCGCCGCCCGGGCTCGCCGTGGATGCCGACACCGGCCTCGATCTCGTCGTCCGGGAGGTCGAACCCGGGACGGCCCGCCGCGGGAGTGGTGCCGGCCGTCAGCGCGTACGCGAACGATGCCGACGCGGCGTTGACCTCGCGCCCGATGGCCGCCACCTCGGCCAGCTTGCCGCCCTCCTCGGCGCGCGCACCGGCGATCTTCTCCACCAGCAGGGTGGCGCCGGTGCCGCGCCGGCCCGCCGTCCACGTCGAGTCCTCCACCGCGATGTCGTCGTCGACGAGCACCGTCTCGACGCTGATGCCCTCGTCGGCGGCGAGCTCCGCGGCCATCTGGAAGTTCATCACGTCACCGGTGTAGTTCTTCACCACGTGCACCACACCGGCACCGCCGTCGACGGCCTTGGTGGCGGCGAGGATCTGATCGGGCACCGGCGAGGTGAAGACCTCACCGGGACAGGCCGCGTCGAGCATCCCGGCGCCGACGAACCCGCCGTGCAGCGGCTCGTGCCCGGACCCGCCACCGGAGACCAGCGCCACCTTGCCGGGGCGCGGCGCATCAGCGCGGGCGATGTACTGATCGGTGGTGTCGACGCGCAGCTCGCCGGGATGAGCCGCGGCGAGTCCGGCGAGCGCCTCGGCCACCACGTCGGCGGGATCGTTGATGAACTTCTTCACGGCCGGCTCCTTCCAGGGGCGACAGTGCCCTCGACCCCCAGCATTGTCGCGCTGGGCGATTCGGCCAAGACTTTCTGTGACTAACATTCACGGACATGGCGCTCGTGGGGATCGTGCTCGTGTCGCACAGCGACAAATTGGCATCGGGGCTGCGGGACCTGCTGCGCCAGGTCGCCACCGATGAGGTACGGGTGGAGCCCGCCGCCGGGACCGAGGATGGTGATCTCGGCACCAGCTCCGCACTGATCGAGGCCGCCGTGGCCAGGGCGGACAGCGGCGCCGGAGTGGTCGTCCTGGCCGACCTGGGCAGTGCGGTGCTGACCGCGCGTACCGTGCTGGAGGATCTGCCGGCCGGCCCGGTTCTGGTGGACGCGCCGTTCGTCGAGGGCGCGGTCGCCGCGGCGGTGCTCGCCTCGACCGGCGCCGATCTGGCAACGGTCGCCGACGCCGCCCGGGAGGCTCGTGATGTCCCCAAGTTCTGAGACACCGGTGGTGCTGCCGGCCGCTCTGCACGCGCGGCCGGCGGGCGCGGTCGTCCGGGTGGCGTCCGGGTTCACGGCCACCGTGGAGGTTCGTTCCGGCTCGCGCGCGGCGAGTGCGCGCAGCGCTCTGCGGCTGATGTCGCTGGGTGCGGAGGCCGGCAGCACTGTCGTCGTGCACGCCGAGGGCGAGGATGCCGATGCTGCCGCCGAAGCCGTGGCTGCCGTCCTGAGAACGGCTGTCTAGCGCCTCGATCCCCGGAAGTTTCGGGCCCTCACACCGCCATGGGCACGCTCCCATCCTCAGCATTACCGGTGAGAACGGACAACTTGACCTTCCGAGTTTCCGGGACGCGTTACTAAAGTTTCGGCCGTCCGAAGCTGTCCGCCGATGTTCCCCGCATCGACGCCCCTCGCTCCCACTCGAAGGTTGATCCCCATGACCCGTCCCCGCACCACCGTCATCGCGCTCGCTGCGGGCCTGCTCGCGGCAGCCGGTTCCTTCGTAGTCCTCTCCCCAGCCGACGCCGCGTCCACACTGGGCTCGGCCGCGGCCGCCAAGGGCCGCTACTTCGGCACCGCGGTCGCCGCCTACAAGCTCTCCGACTCCGTCTACTCGGGAATCCTGAACCGGGAGTTCACCTCGGTCACCCCGGAGAACGAGATGAAGTGGGACGCCACCGAGCCCACACAGGGCTCCTTCAACTACTCCTCGGCCGACACGATCGTGAACCGGGCGATCACCAACGGTCAGAAGGTACGGGGACACGCGCTCGCCTGGCACTCGCAGCAGCCGGGCTGGGCACAGAACCTCAGCGGCACCGCGCTGCGCAACGCCATGGTCAACCACGTCACCCAGGTCGCCACCCACTACCGCGGGAAGATCGACTCGTGGGACGTGGTGAACGAGGCCTTCGCCGACGGCGGCAACGGCGCCCGGCGTGACTCCAACCTCCAGCGCACCGGCAACGACTGGATCGAGGTCGCCTTCCGCACCGCGCGGGCCGCCGACTCCACCGCGAAGCTCTGCTACAACGACTACAACACCGACGGGCAGAACGCGAAGAGCAACGCCGTGTACGCGATGGTGCAGGACTTCAAGGCGCGCGGCGTACCGATCGACTGTGTCGGTTTCCAGTCGCACTTCAACTCGGCGTCACCGCTGCCCTCGGACTACCAGGCCAACCTCCAGCGCTTCGCGAACCTCGGCGTCGACGTGCAGATCACCGAGCTGGACATCGAGGGCTCGGGCACCGCACAGGCCAACTCGTACGCCGCGGTGGTCCGCGCCTGCCTGGCGGTGACCCGGTGCAACGGCATCACGGTGTGGGGCATCCGCGACACCGACTCCTGGCGGGCCAGCGGCACCCCGCTGCTCTTCGACGGCAGCGGCAACCCGAAGGCCGCCTACAGCGCGACACTGACCGCCCTCGGCGCCACCACCGACCCCAGCACCTCCCCGCCGACCTCCCCCTCGACTTCGCCCTCCGCCTCCCCGTCCACGTCGCCCTCCACGCCGTCCGGCTCGGGCTGCACCGCGAGTGTCTCGGTGAACGCGTGGACCGGCGGCTTCGTGGCCACCGTGAAGGTCACCGCGGGCGCCACCCGGCTCTCCGGCTGGACCGTCGGCCTCACGCTGCCGTCCGGCTCCGCCGTCTCCAACACCTGGAGCGCGACAGCCTCCGGCACCACCGGCGCCGTCTCCTTCACCAACGTCGCCTACAACGGCGCGGTCAACCCCGCCGCCACCACCGAGTTCGGCTTCCAGGGCACCGGCACCGCCCCCTCCACCACCCCCACCTGCACCGCTCGCTGACCCCCGCCCGCTGACCCACCGCCCGCTGACCCACCGCCCGTTGATTCATTGCCCGCTGACCCAGCCAGCGCAGAACCCCGGCCGGTGACACGCCTGCCGGGGCCCTCACCGCCACACCGTGTGCAGCTACTCCTCGCGGGCGCCGAGCCCAGTGCGGGTAGCTGCACACATTGGCGTTACGTGTGCGCTGACAAGGCCCCTGACGTGGGTAAACGCGCACACAACCTTAACGTGCGCGCCTACCCACGCCACGAAAGCCCAGCCGGATCAGCGCTCCAGGATGGCGACGACGCCCTGCCCACCCGCGGCGCAGATGGAGATCAGGCCGCGGCCGGAACCCTTCTCGGACAGCAGCTTCGCCAGCGACGCCACGATCCGCCCGCCGGTCGCCGCGAACGGATGCCCCGCCGCCAGCGAAGACCCGTTCACGTTCAGCTTCGCGCGCGGGATCGAACCGAGCGGCGCGTCCAGCCCCAGCTTCTCCTTGCAGAACTCCGGCGACTCCCAGGCCGCCAGCGTGGCCAGCACCTGTGACGCGAACGCCTCATGGATCTCGTAGTAGTCGAAATCCTGCAGTGTCAGCCCGTTCCGCGCCAGCATCCGCGGCACCGCATAGGCCGGCGCCATCAGCAGACCCTCGTCCCCGTGCACGTAGTCCACAGCGGCCGTCTCCGAGTCCGCGAGATACGCCAGGACCGGAAGCGAGTGCGCCGCCGCCCAGTCCTCCGAGGCCAGCAGCACGGTCGACGCGCCATCGGTCAGCGGCGTCGAGTTGCCCGCCGTCATCGTCGCGCCCTCTTTGCCGTAAACCGGCTTCAGACCCGACAGCTTCTCCAGGCTGGAGTCCGGGCGCAGATTCTGATCGCGGGTGAGCCCGAGATAGGGCGTCAGAAGATCATCGAAGAAGCCCTTTTCGTACGCGGCGGCCAGGCGCTGATGCGACGACAGCGCGAGCTCGTCCTGGGCGGCCCGATCGATGTTCCAGCGCAGCGCCGTGATCGCCGCGTGCTCACCCATCGACAGCCCGGTACGCGGTTCGGCGTTACGCGGCAGCTCCGGCTTCAGTGCCTGCTGCGGCCGCAGTTTCGCGACCGCTTTGAGCCGGGCGCCCAGCGTCCGGGCCCGGTTCAGCTCGAGCAGGGCCTGGCGCATGTCCTCGTTGAGCTGCAACGGCGCGTCCGATGTGGTGTCGACGCCGCCTGCCACGCCGGAGTCGATCTGCCCCAGGGCGATCTTGTTGGCCACCAGGATCGCCGCTTCGAGGCCGGTGCCGCACGCCTGCTGGATGTCGTAGGCCGGGGTCCGCGGGTCGAGCCGTGAACCGAGCACCACCTCGCGGGTCAGGTTGAAGTCGCGGGAGTGCTTGAGCACCGCACCGGCGACCACCTCACCGAGCTGCTCGCCGGCCAGCCCGAACCGGGCGATCAGCCCGTCCAGGGCGGCGGTCAGCATGTCCTGGTTCGACGCCTTCGCGTAGCGGCTGTTGGAACGGGCGAACGGGATCCGGTTCCCGCCCAGGACGGCGACGCGGCGCACGGTGGGCACGACTATCCTCCACATCGAAAGCAGGCACATCGACGGCAAGCAAGCTACTCACCGGTAGGCTACTCGCATGGCTGACAGGTACGCGAACTTCGCCAACTCCGGTCTCGGCCGGACCGTGGTCAAGCGCCTCGGTCTGCCTGATCCGCCCCGGCTGCGACGGCACAACCCCGGCGACCCGATCACGGACGGGCCCGTTCTGCTGGGTGCGGCGCCGGGCGGGCGGCTCTCCGAGCCGATCCACAAGCTGCTGGAGGGCGCCGGCGCCGAGGTCGCCGAGCCAGGTGCGCGGCCTGAGGGGGTACGCCACGCCGCGCTGATCTTCGACGCGACGGGGATCGGGGACTCCGCTCAGTTGCGGGCGCTCTTCGACTTCTTCCACCCGTACGCCCGCTCCTTGAAGGTCTCCGGGCGCGTGATCGTGCTGGGCACCCCACCGGAAGCCACCGCCGGCCCGAAGGAGGCGACCGCGCAGCGGAGCCTGGAGGGTCTGACCCGCAGCATCGGCAAGGAGTTCGGGCGCGGTGTCACCTCGCAACTCGTGTACGTGGCACCCGGCGGCGAGGCGGCCGTCGAGTCCACGCTGCGGTTCCTGCTGAGCGGCCGCTCGGCCTACGTCTCCGGCCAGGTCATCCGGGTCGGTGCCGGCAGCCCGCCCGAGCCGGCCGACTGGGAGCGTCCCCTCGAGGGCAAGCTCGCGCTGGTCACCGGCGCGGCCCGCGGCATCGGCGCGGCCATCGCCCGCACCCTGGCCCGGGACGGCGCCGACGTGATCGCCCTGGACGTGCCGGCCGCCGGTGACGCGCTCGCCGGCGTGGCCAACGAGACCCGCGGCCGTGCCCTGCAACTCGACCTGACCGCTGCCGACGCGGCCGCCCGGCTCGCCGGATACCTGGCCGCCGGACCGCGCGGCGGCGTCGACATCGTGGTGCACAACGCCGGCATCACCCGCGACAGGACGATCGCCCGGATGGACGCGGACCGCTGGGACGCCGTTCTCGGTGTGAACCTCACGGCTCCGGAACGCGTCAACGACGTGCTGCTGGAGCGCGATCTGATCCCGTCCGGCGGCCGGATCATCGGGGTGGCGTCGATCGCCGGGATCGCCGGGAACCGGGGGCAGACCAACTACGGGACCAGCAAGGCCGGCGTGATCGGGCTGGTCCAGTCGCACGCCCCGCTGCTCACCGGCCGCGGCATCACGATCAACGCGGTGGCACCGGGCTTCATCGAGACCGCCATGACCGCGAAGATGCCGGTCGGGCTGCGCGAGGCCGGCCGGCGGCTGAACAGCATGTCGCAGGGCGGCCTGCCGATCGACGTGGCGGAGACGATCGCGTGGTTCGCGTCGCCGGGTTCGGCGACCATCACCGGCAACGTGGTGCGGGTCTGCGGCCAGAGCCTGCTGGGGGCCTGAGATGGTCGCGGTCGTCGAGCTGAGCTCCGGTCCGGGAACGACAGCGGCGTACGCGAGGGCCGCCCTCGGCCTGCTCCCCGGCACCCGGCGGGGTTCCACGCTGCCCGAGCGGGAGATCCTGCACCGCGGCGTGACGGTCGACCGCGATCACCTGGCGGCCTACGACCGGGTCTGCGGGTTCCGGCTGAGCGACACGCTGCCCGCGACGTATCCGCACGTGCTCGCGTTCCCGCTGGCCATGCGGCTGATGACGGCCGGCGATTTCCCGCTCCCGCTGATCGGCCTGGTCCACGTCGCCAACCGGATCACGGTCCGGCGCCCGGTCTCCGCGGACGTGCCACTGGACCTGTCGGTGCGCGCCCTGGACCTGCGCGACCATCCGCGCGGCCGCCAGTTCGACGTGATCGCCACGGCCTCGGCGGACGGCCAGGAGGTCTGGCGCGGCGTGTCGACCTACCTGCGCGTCACCCGGCCGTCCGCCGGATCGGATCGTTCCGAGGAGCCCGGCAGCCCGGCCGGTGGTGCGCAGTGGCGCGTCCCGGCCAGGGTGGGCAGCGATTACGCGGCCGTCTCCGGTGACCGCAACCCGATCCACACGTCGCGGCTGGGTGCCCGGCTGTTCGGCTTCCCGCGCCCGATCGCGCACGGCATGTGGACCAAGGCCCGCAGCCTCGCCGCCCTGGAGGGCCGCCTCCCGGACGCGTACACCGTCGACGTCGCTTTCAAGGCACCCGTGCTGCTCCCCGCGCGAGTCACCTTCAGAGCCACTCCGAGAGCCACCCCGAGAGCCACACCCGGCGGCTGGGATTTCACCCTCGCGTCGAAGCGCCCGCATCTAACCGGATCGATAGGGCTTGTCAGTGACGTGGGGCACTCCTAAAGTTACCGGCGAGTTAACCAGCGCCGCCGGAAAGGCTGATCCGACGTGGAGTTCTGGCTCGACCTGAACGAGGAGCAACAAGACCTGCGTGAGTGGGTGCACGGGTTCGCCGAGTCGGTGATCCGGCCCGCCGCCGCGGAGTGGGACGAGCGCGAGGAAACCCCGTGGCCCGTGCTCCAGGAGGCCGCCAAGATCGGGCTGTACGGCTTCGAGTTCCTGGTCAACACGTGGTCCGACACGTCCGGGCTGAGCCTGCCGGTGGCCAACGAGGAGCTGTTCTGGGGTGACGGCGGCATCGGCATGGCGATCTCCGGCACCTCGCTGGCGGTGGCCGCGATCTACGGGTCGGGCACACCGGAGCAGCTCGTCGAGTGGGTGCCGCAGTGTTTCGGTGACGCGAGCGATCCGAAGGTGGCGGCGTTCTGCAGCACCGAGCCGGAAGCCGGCTCCGACGTCGCGTCGATGCGGTCACGCGCGGTCTACCACGAGGCCACCGACGAGTGGGTGATCAGCGGCCAGAAGGCTTACGCGACGAACGGCGGCATCGCCAACGTGCACGTGGTGACCGCGAGCGTCGAGCCGTCGCTGGGCTCCCGCGGGCAGGCCGCCTTCGTGATCCCGCCCGGCACCGCGGGCCTGGTCGGCACGAAGAAGCTCAAGAAGCTCGGGTTGAAGGCCTCGCACACCGCCGACGTGTTCCTCGACGACGTGCGGGTCCCCGGCAGCTGCCTGCTCGGCGGCAAGGAGGCCCTGGACAAGCGCCTGGCCCGGGCACGGGAGGGGCAGCGCGCCTCGAAGCAGGCCGCGATGCGCACCTTCGAGCTGTCCCGGCCGGCCGTCGGCGCGCAGGCGATCGGCATCGCGCGGGCGGCGTACGAGTACGCGCTGGAGTACGCGAAGACCCGTGTCCAGTTCGGCCGCCCGATCATCGAGAACCAGGCCATTGCGTTCGCCCTGGCCGACATGCGTACCGAGATCGACGCCGCGCGGCTGCTGGTGTGGCGGGCGGCGTGGATGGGCCGCGCCGAGCGCCCGTTCGCCGCCGGTGAGGGCTCGATGTCGAAGCTGAAGGCCGGTGAGGTGGCCGTGGCGGTGACCGAGAAGGCCGTGCAGATCCTCGGCGGCGCCGGTTACCTGCGGGACCACCCGGTGGAGCGGATGTTCCGCGACGCCAAGATCTACACCATCTTCGAGGGCACCTCGGAGATCCAGCGACTGGTGATCGCGCGCGCCATCTCGGGAGTCCAGATCCGATAAGAGGGGGCAGCGCCGTGGACCTGACCTTCATCGCCACCACCATGGCCAAACGCGGCCTGCTCACGCCGGGGCATCCGGGCCGGATCGCCCGGCAGTTCGGTGCGCTCGGCAGGTGGGGGTTCGGGCTGGCCGGCGAGCTGCGCCAGGCCGCCGCGCGCAGCCCGGAGCGGGTCGCCGTGGTCGACGACGAGCGCCGCGTCACGTACGCCCAACTGCTCTCCCGCTCGGAGCGCCTGGCCCGCGCCCTGCCGGTGTCCCCCGGTGATCGGGTGGGTCTGCTCTGCCGCAACTCGGCCCGGATGATCGAGGCCCTGATCGGGGTGGCCACGGCCGGCGCCGACCCGGTCCTGATCAATACCGGCCTCTCCGCCTCCCAGCTGGCGGCCGTCGCGAAGGATCAGGACCTCCGCGCCCTGATCCACGACGACGAGTTCACCCCGCAGCTCGCCCTCGTCGCCGGCCCGGACCTGCTGAACGAGCGCCGGATCGCCGAGCTGATCGCCGAGAGCCGGCCGGGACCCGCGCAGCCGCCGCAACGGCCGGGCCGCACCATCGTGCTCACGTCCGGCACGACAGGCGTACCGAAGGGTGCCCGCCGCCCCACCCCCGGCGGCTTCCGGCCGCTCTGCTCGGTGATCGACCGCATCCCGCTGCGCTCCGGCGACCGGATCCTGATCGCGGCGCCGCTCTTCCACACCTGGGGGTACGCGGGCCTGCAGATCGCCCTCGCCCTGCGCGCCACGATCGTGCTGCACCGGCGGTTCGACCCGGCCGCCACGCAGGCCACTCTCACCGGGCGTGACTGCGCCGGCCTGATCGCCGTACCGGTGATGTTGCAGCAGTTGATGGAGCTTCCCCAGCCCGAGGAGTCCAAGAAGTCCAAGGAGCGGCGGCCGCCGAACCTGCGGGTGGCGGCGGTGAGCGGCTCGGCTCTGCCCGGCGGCCTGGCCACCCGGTTCATGGACCGCTACGGCGACGTCCTCTACAACCTGTACGGCTCGACCGAGGCCTCCTGGGTCTCCATCGCCACCCCCGCCGACCTGCGCGCCGCACCGAACACCGCCGGCACACCGCCCTACGGCACCCGGATCGCGGTGCTCGGCGACGACGGGAAACCGGTGCCCACCGGCACCGTGGGACGGCTGTTCGTGGTCAACGAGATGCTGTTCGAGGGCTACACCAACGACGCCGCGACCCGGATGGCCGACGGGCTCCTCGGCACCGGCGACCTGGGGCACGTCGACGAGAACGGCCGGGTCTACGTGGACGGCCGGGAGGACGACATGATCGTCTCGGGCGGTGAGAACGTCTACCCCGGCGAGGTCACCGACCTGCTCGCCGCCCTTCCGCAGGTCCGGGAGGTCGCGGTGATCGGCGTCGACGACCAGGAGTACGGCCGGCGCCTCGCCGCCTACCTGGTGCTGCGCCCCGGCGAGACCCTGGACGCCGAAGCCGTGCGCGAGCACGTCCGCCGGCACCGGGCACGCTTCTGCGTCCCGCGCGACGTGGTGTTCCTCGACGAGCTGCCGCGCAACGCCACCGGCAAGATCCTGACCCGGGAGTTACCGCGGGACTGAGCCGGGTACCCACCCGCCATGCGCTTCCACGACTACGACCGCGTCGCTATCGTCACCGGCTCGGACTCCGGCATCGGTGAGGCCACCGCGATCGCCCTGGCGACGGCCGGCTTCGACGTCGGCGTTACCTTCCGCTCCGACAGTGCCGGCGCCGAGGAGGTCGCCGGCAAGGTGCGCGAACTCGGCCGCCGCTGCGAGGTGCGCCGGCTGGACCTGTCCCGGTTGCCCGGCGCCGCCGACGTGATCGACGACCTGGCCGGTGCCCTCGGCGGCCTCGGCGTCCTGGTGAACTGCGCCGGCACCGGCATCTCCACCCCGGTGGTCGACACCGACTACGAGCAGTGGCGCGAGGTGCTCGCCGTGGACCTGGACGGCCCGTTCCTCTGTGCCCAGCGCGCCGCCCGCCGGATGCTGGCCGCGGGCCGCGGTGGCCGGATCATCAACATCACCAGCGTGCACGAGCACGCGCCCCGGGTCGGCGCGGGTGCGTACTGCGCGGCGAAGGGCGGTCTGGGCCTGCTCACGAAGGTGATGGCGCAGGAACTGGCGGCGAGCGGGATCACCGTGAACGCTGTCGCGCCGGGGGAGATCGCGACGCCGATGACCGGCAACGAGGACGTTGATCCGTTCACGGTGAGCCGTCCGGGCGTACCGGTGGGCCGGCCCGGCGACGCGAACGAGGTCGCCGCCGTGGTGGCGATGCTGGCCGGGCCGGACGCCGCCTATGTCACCGGCGCGTCCTGGGTGGTCGACGGCGGCATGCTGCTGATGGGACCGCAGGCGGGCTCGCACCTGCAGAGCGACGACTGGCGCAACGGCTGACGCCAGGTTTTCTGCAAATTGCATGTTTCACATTTTTGACTGGACCTTCCGCACCCAGAGTGACCATCGTGATACGCGGTGTGCCCTTGGTGCGGGGAGGATCCGGCATGCGGCTGTTGCTCAGGGACGACTTCGACGATCTGTTCCGGACGTTCGAGCGGTCGGCGTTCCATCTGGAGGTGGCGGACGTCTATCACACCGATGAGGAGTCGGAGCCGATCCGCCGCTTCCTCTCCGGGGAGCCCGACGACTTCGCCTGGCAGCGGCCATGGCTCGACCTGATCCGGAACGCGACGGCGGCCGGCCGGAGCGTGCGGCGCCTGCGGGTGGTGACCGTCCCGCACGTGGACTACACCCGGTGGCTGCTGAGCATCTCGGCCCTCAACGAGGACGCGGGCGAGCAGATCCGCTGGCTGCCCCGGCACCTGGTGAACGGGCTGCCGATCACCGCCGACGACTTCTGGGTCTTCGACGACGACAAGGTGGTCTACACGCTGTTCGCCCCGGACGGCTCGTTCACCGGCGGCGCGCAGACCGAGGACGGGGTGATCGTCGAGCACTGCGCGAAGATCCGGGACGCGCTGTGGCCGTACGCGATCCCCCACGGCGACTACGTCAAGCTCTGAATCATGCCCGCGTTCACCCGGCCCGTGTCAGCAACGCGATTGTTGCCGAGCCCGCGGCCGCATAGCGTCGAATCCGTTCAGGAGGCGGAGGATTCGACGATGGACCCAGCAACGCTCGCGATCGCAGCGGCAACCCTGATCGCGACCAAGGCGGCCGAGGGAACCGGTTCCGCTCTCAGCGACGCCATGCGCGACGGGCTGACCCGGCTCCATCAGGCGGTCCGCGCGCGGTTCTCCGGTGATACCGACGTGACCGAGTCGATACGGCGGGTGGAAGCCGAGCCGGAGAGCAAGGCACTGACGGCCGAACTGGCGCGGGCCCTGAGGACTCGTCTCGCCACCGATCCGGAGACGGCCGCGCAACTGGAGAAGCTCGTCAACGACATACCTCAGGGCGGCGGCGCCGGCCCGTCGTTCGTCACCACGGTGAAGGACAACGCCGAGGTGGGCAAGATCGCCAACATCGGCGAGGTCAAGGGAGACGTCTCCTTCTGACGTGTCGCCCTACCGGCTTGGCGGGTGGTGCTCATGGACGACCGGGAAGCCATCCGGCGTGGGATCCGCGCATGGCGGGCGGTCGACGATCAGGCCGAGGAGGCGATACAGCATCTGCTCTCCGATCCGGACGAGGGTTGCACCACCTTCTCCGACCGGTTGAGGTCCGCGGGAGTCAGATCGGACGCCCCTCCGGAACTCGCCGCGGTGGTGAGCGGCGGGCTGGTCGACAAGATCGTTCAGATCGCACGGGCGAGGGACGTCAACTTCTTCCTCCAGCCGGCTGCCGCACGGCGGGGCGACCTGCAGGACCTTCTCGCTCTCCGGCTGGCTCCCGACGGCGGGCCGCCCGCTGTGGAGGACGTCAACTATCACGACATCGGGGTGTCCCGGTCGAAGTACACCGAGGACGCGCAGCCCTACGTGCGCCGCCGCGTGGACGAGAGCCTGCGCGATGCTCTCTCCCGGGAGCCCTTCGTGATGCTGGCCGGCCTGTCCAAGGCCGGGAAGTCGAGGACGCTGTTCGAGGCGCTGCGCGCGGTGATGCCGAGGGCCCGGCTGTTGGTGCCCCGGGGCAACCCGTCCGCGCCCGCCGACCTTCTGGAGTTCGCTGACCTGTACGCCGCCTTGAACGAACAAGCCGCTCCGAACGAACACGCCGCCTTGAACGAACAAGCCGCTCCGAACGAACACGCCGCCTTGAACGAACGAGCCGATCTGGACGGACGGTTCGTGCTGTGGCTCGACGACATCAACCGGTACCTCGTCCCCGGCGGCCTGGACGCGCTTGCCCTGGACCGTTTCGCCCACCTGCCGAACGTGCCCGTGGTGGTCGCCGGAACGATCCGGGCGCAGCGCCGCGACGACGTCCTGGCCGCCGCCGGGGAGACCGGCCGGGCGGCCGGCCTGGTGCTCGGCAGGGCACGAACGATTTCGTTGTCCCGCGCCCTGCAACCCGACGAGCGCAAGGAGGCGGAACGCCTCTATCAGAATGAGGACTTCACCCGGCGCGGAATCGGCGAGCAGCTGGTGGCCGCGCCCCTGCTGGAGCAACGCTACGAGGACGCCTACGAGAGCAATCCGGCCGGCTGGGCCGTCGTCCAGGCCGCGATCGACCTGCGGCGCGTGGGCCTGGACCAGCCCGTCCCCCGTGCCACCCTCCGGCAGCTGTTCGCGCCGTACCTGGTCAGCGCGGCACCCGACCTGGATCCCACCGACGATCACTTCTCAGCCGGACTGTCGTGGGCGCGGCACCCGGTGGCGGGCTCGGTCGCCCTGCTCCATGCCATCCATCGAAACGATGCCACCCATGAGGACGGCGGCATCCTGTTCTCGGCTTTCGACTACATCCTCGCCTACGCCGATGGGCAGCGGCCGGAGAGCGCGATCGAGGTTCCGGGATACACGTGGAAGTTCGCCATCAACCACAGTGCGCCGGACGACCTGCTGGAGATCGGCTCGGCCGCCATCACCCGGAAGGAGTACATCGTCGCGCGGAACGCGCTCAGGACGGCGCTCGCGTCCGGCGATGATGAGGTGGTCCCGTGGGCCGCCTTGCTCCTCGGCGATCTGGAGGCCGAGGAGGGAAGGCTCGAGCAGGGCCGGGAGCTGCTGATCCGGGCGATCGACTCGGGGAACCCGGGTGTCGTACCGGTGGCCCAGGTCGACCTCGGTGCCCTGCTGATGCGCAGCGGTGACTACCCGGCCGCCCTCGAGTGGATGGAGGCCGCTCTCGCATCGGGTGATCCCCGGGTCATGCCCATGGCGCAGGCCAATCTCGGCGCGGCGCTGGTCAACACCGGCGTGTTCGATCGCGCACGGGAACTGCTGGAGTCGGCGATCGATTCGGGGGACGCCCAGGCCCTGCCGGTGGCGCAGTCCAGTCTCGGCGGGTTGCTCGGCCGGATCGGCGAACTCGAGAAGGCACGCGAGCTGCTGGAGACCGCGATCGACTCCGGCGTCCCCGATGCGCGGGCCATGGCCCAGGCCAACCTCGGTGGCCTGCTCATCAACACCGGCGAGCCGGAACATGCCCGTGAGCTGCTGGAAGCCGCGATCGACTCCGGCAATCCCCAGGCCGTCCCGCTGGCGCAGGTCAACCTCGGTGCCCTCCTCCTCGGCGGCACCGAACTCGGCCGGGCACGGGAGCTGCTCGAGGCCGCGATCGACTCCGGCCACCCGCACATCGCGCCGCTGGCGCTGATCCTCCTCGGCAGTCTTCTGGGGCGGATCGGGGAACCCGAGGCCGGGCGTCACCTGCTGGAACAGGGTGTTGCCGGCGCCGAACCTGATCTGCGGGTCCGGGCCCAGCACCTGCTCGGTGACCTGCTGAAAGTGATGGGCGACAGTCCGGGCGCGGAGGCCGCTTACCAGGCGGCGATCGACAGCGGCCACCCCGTCTGGCGACCGCTCGCGCAGATCTCACAGGGGGCACTCCTGGGCACGCAGGGTGCGCCCGGCCGGGCGCGGGAGCTGTTCGAGGCTGCCATCGAGTCCGGGCATCCCGATTCCGTGGCGCTGGCGCAGGCCAATCTCGGCGGGCTGCTCACGCTGACCGGCGACCTCGAACGGGCACGGGAGCTGCTGGAGCTGGCGATCGCCTCCGGCCGGCCCGGTGCCAAGGCGCTGGCGCAGGCCAACCTCGGCGGCCTGCTCGTCACCGGCGGTGACCTCGTGCGGGCCCGCGAGTTACTGCAGGACGTGCTGGACTCCGCGAGCCTCGGCGCCCGGGCGACGGCGCAGGTCAACCTCGGCGGCCTGCTCATCATCACCGGCGAGCTCCCCCGGGCACGCGAGCTGCTGGAGGCCGCGATCAACTCCGGCGACCCGCAGGTCGTACCGCTGGCGCAGGCGAATCTCGCCGGGCCCTTGCTGGCCGCCGGCGAGACCGGCCGGGCGCGGGAGCTACTCGAGGCCGCGATCGACTCCGGTCATCCCAAAGCCATGGCCCTCGCTCAGGCCAACCTCAGCGTGCTGCTGGTGAACATCGCCGAGCCTGAGGGCGCACGTGAACTCCTCGAGGCTGCGATCGACTCCGGTGACCCGCAGGTCGTACCGCTGGCGCAAGCCATTCTCGGCGGCCTGCTGATCAATTCCGGGGACCACGACCGGGCGCGTGAGCTGCTCGAGGCCGCGGTCGAATCCGGTTTTCCCGGCGCCCGGCCGACGGCACTGGCCAACCTCGGCGGACTGCTCGTCATCAACGGCGAACTCGAGCGGGCCCGCGGACTGCTCGAGGCCGCGATCGACTGCGGCAACTCGCTGATCACGCCGCAGGCCAAGGTCAGCCTCGGCGATCTGCTGGGGCAGTCCGGGGAGTTCGACGCCGGGCGCCGGCTGCTGGAAGAGGCCGCCGCGACCGGCGATCGGGAGGTGCGGCCCCGCGCTCTGGACCTGCTCGGCGACCTCCTGCGGCGACAGGGCGACCTCACCGCCGCGGAGTCCGCCTACCGGGCCGCGATCGGCACCGGCCACCCGCGGTGGATTCTGATCGCGCAGGTTGACCTGGCGTCGCTCCTCATGGATCAGGACCAGTACGACGCGGCACGCCCCCTCCTGGAACACGTCGCCGCAGCCGGTGACCCGGATCGCCGGCCGTGGGCTCTGGTCCTGCTCAGTGATGTGCTGTCGTACACGGGGGATTACGCGGGCGCGGAAACCGCGCTCGAGACGGCTGCCGATACCGGCCATCCGGTATGGAACCCCTTCGCCCAGCTCTGCCTGGCCTACCTGCACATGGACCAGGGCCGCACCGACACAGCGCTCGCCCGGCTGGAGGACCTCGCCGCCTCCGGAGATCCGGAACAGGCAGCCCGGGCCCTCGGCATGATGGGGGATCTCCGTGCCCGGCAGGGTGATCTGCCGGCCGCGGAGACCGCCTATCGCGCCGCGAGGGAGGCCGACACGATCAGCGCCCTCGCTGAGGCCCGGCTGAGTGACCTGAAGGCCGCGGCGGACCAGGATCCCGGTGAATGGCTGGGCTGACTGCCGTCATGAGGTGACTGCCTTCTCCGCACCCAGACGGACACCGCTGTGTGTCTCCCGGTGCGGCAGGGTCGCCGGGTCCGGCAGGTCGAGCAGATCGTCGGCGGGTGCGGCGATCAGGCCGTTGCGGTGCGCGATCAGCCGGCCGCCCGACACCAGCTCGTCGAGCATCCCGGCCAGGCGGGACGTGGCCGTCTTCAGGCCGCTCCAGCCGAAGAGCCGGCCGGCCGCGGCGATCAGGTCCTCGCCCTCGACCAGGCCCGCGTCGAGAACCAGGTACTCCAGGGCCAGCTGGAGCTCCGAGTCGGCGACCTGCTCCGGCTTGCGGGTGACGCCGTCGCCGGGTACGCGTACCGCGGGGATCGGCTCGCCGGCGGCCGTGACGAAGGAGCCGTCGAAACCGGCGCCGGACGCCCGGATGGCGGCCTCGATGGCGGCGCGGACCGGCTGGGTGACGCGGCTGATTCCCCACGCCTCCCGGATCCGCCCGATCACCGTCGAGACGTGCACCGGGCCCTCCACCTCGGCGATCCGCTCGACGGTGCGTACCAGCAGGTCGCGGGCGACGTCGTCGCTGGCGCGGGCGGAGGACGGCAGCGGTTCCACCTCGGCGCGCTCGTAGGGCAGTGCCCACTCCGGCGGCTGGGCCGGGCGGACGGCGAGCAGCTCGGAGTCGGGTGCGGCGAACACGTCGGGGGTGGCCAGGGCGTTCTCGATGGCGACGCGCAGCCGGGCCTCCTCCTCCTCCCGGTTGCTGTACCAGGCGACACTCCACACCCGGTACAGGTTCCAGCCCAGGCCGTGCAGGAGGTGGTCGTGGACCCGGTCCCGGTCACGGGCGGCCGGGGACAGCTGGTAGGCGGGCCCGTCACACCGGATGCCGATGGCGTATCGGGCATCTTCCGAGTCGGCCGCCCGTACCCCCGCCTCGATCCGGCACGGACCGACGCCGACCTGGGCCGTCACCGCATAGCCCCAGCCCGCGACGGTCCGCAGGACCGAGTCCTCCAGCGAGGTCCGGTCGCCCAGCTCACCCTTGCCGCTGCCGCGCTCCGCGAAGGCGAGGTACGCGCAGAGCCGGCGCTCCCCCTCCGCGGCCGGTTCCTCGCGCCGGCCGGCCGGGATGGCGGTGACCACCTCGACCCGCTGCCGGGCCCGGGTCATCGCCACATCGAGGCGCCGCGTCCCGGTCGGACCGCCCGCCGCGCCCAGGTCGGCGCCCGTGCAGAGGATCACCACGTCGCGCTCGTCGCCCTGGGCGGACTCGGCGCACTTGACGAAGAAGTCGCCGAGCTGGCTCTCCAGCTCGGGCCGGTCGGCCAGGGCGGCGTCGACGGCGTCGGCCACCTCGTCGACCTGCGCGGCGGTCAGAGTGACCACGCCGAGCGAGAGGCCGGGCCGGTTGGTGAAGTGGTGCACGACGCGGGCCGCGACCAGGTCGGTCTCGGCGTCCGCCGCCGTGAACAGCTCGACGCCCAGGTCCGGTCCCGCCGGGAGCGCGGCCGGGAAGGTGACGAGCCGGCCCCGGTAGAAGGCGTCGTTGGCGAACTCGATGAGGCTCTCGTGCCGGCTGCGGTAGTGCCAGACCAGGCCGAGGCGGGTGAACGCGCCGCTGTCGTTGGCCGCAACCAGCACCGAGGTCCGGTCGCCGGTGGGTGGCAGCTGCGCGTCGTCACCGACGACGATCAGCGAGGTTCCCCGGTAGGCGCAGGCCACCGCGGCGGCCGTGGTCATCCGGGACGCCTCGTCGATGATCACGACGTCGAACGTCGCCTGCGCGGGCAGCAGCCGGGCGACCGCGGCGGGCGGCATCAGCAGGCACGGCTTGAGGGCGGCCACGGTGTCCCAGGCGGTGGCGAGCAGCTCACGTACCGGCCGGTGACCGCTCTGCTTCAGGCCCTCGGCACGCAGCAGTGCGGCCGGGCCGCCGGTAGTGACGGCCGGGCGGCGGGCGTTGACCGCCTCGATCACGGTGGCGACCGCGTCCTGGGGCAGGTCGGCGTCGAGGCGGCGGAACTCCTCGATCAGCTCGGTCCGGCCGGCGGCGTCGAGCGGTTCGAGGCGCTCGTCGGCGGCGATCACCTCGTCGATCCAGGCGCGGTACGCCGTACGCTCGATCACGTCACCGACCTGTCCCGCCTCCACACCGTGGTCAGCGCAGTAATCGGTGACCGTGCCGAGCCCGAACTCGGCAAGCACCTCTCGCGCGGCCAGGAACTCGAACCACTCACGCTGCCCGCCGGCGTCGTCACGCAGGTCCCGTAGCAGGTCACGGGCGGTCTCGTAGCGGTCGAGCGCGGTGGCCAGGCGCACCTGCCGGGCCGGCCCGAACGCCTCGATGATCCGTTGCCGGGCGTCCTGCCAGGCCTCGATCATCGGCGCCAGGTCGGTAGCGGTGGTGACGGCGGCGAGCGCCTGGGCCTGGTCGCCGGTGAGCGGGGCGTCGGTACCGGTGCGCAGCGTACGGGCACCGGCCGCCCACTCGATCGCCTCGCCGACGGCACGCAGGTCAGTGTGCCGCCCCCGGTACGCGATCCCGAGCGTCGTCTCGTACCCGTGGTTCGCCTGGTTCAGTGCCGCCTCGGCAGCCAGCACCCGCCGCCGGGCCTCCAGCACGTTCGCCGCCTCGGCGACGTTCAGGTCACGCCCGATCGCGTCGCCCAGCTGGTGCAGCAGGGCCGCGGCCTCGCCGAGCGGCGCCACCTGGGCCCGCATCCACGCGACGGCGGCCTGCACGCTGCCCTGACCGAGCACCGGGCGGGCGGCGGGGGAAGGCTCCGGGCTCAGCGTGGCCCGCCAGTGCCGGAACACGTCCCGCGCTTCGGTGACCGCCCGCAGCAGCTCGTCCGGGTGGTTCGTGGTCACGTACTCGACCACGGCCGGCAGTGCCTCCGGCGGCGTGACGCGCAGGGCCTCGTCGGCGGTCTGCAGCGCCCGCCCGATCGCCCGGAAGTCGGTGTCGAGCCGCTGCCAGTAGCGGCCGAGCAGCCCGGCGTGCTGGCGCTCGGCGGCGACCAGTCCCTCGTACGCCCGCCGCCACGCGACCGCGAGCCCGAGCCCGGCGACCGCCTCGTCCACGCCGGCACCCGGCGCCGCGAGCCCGGCCACGGTTTCCTTGTCACGCCGGTGCGGTGCGAGCAGCTTGCGGGCGCCGCGGTGCACCGTCGCGAACCGTTCCGCCAGCTCCTCGACCGGCGCGTCGAGCACCTCGTCGGTGAACAGGTCCCGGGCCTCGCCCCGGGCGGCGGCGACCGCGTCGACGTGCCGCCGCAGGGCCGCCGCGGCACTGTGCACGGCACTCTGCGCTCCGGGCACGAACCAGGCCCGCTCCGGCTTGTCCGGCCGGCCGCCGAGTTCGGCGATCAGGTTCACCAGCTCCACGTCCGAGAACGTGATCACCTCGGGCAGGCCGAGCCGGCCGGTCACCCGGTCCAGGTTGCGCTGCTGGTGCTCCAGCTCGTCGGCGTCCGCGGCGAACCGGCCGGCCAGCAGCTTGGCGTCGGCGGCGGTGAGCGGTTCCAGGCGTACCGCGGGCGGGTCGAGCCGGGGCGGCTCCGGGATCTGCTCCGAGGCCAGCGGCGCCGCGAGGTTCTCCCAGTGGATGCCGAGCCGTTCCTCGACCTGGGCGGTGGACTGGCGTACCGCCTCGATCTGCTCGTCCAGATCGTCCGCCGCCTGCCGGATCGGCCGCAGGGCCGCCGCGGTCAGCCACTGGTCCGCCACGTTGCCGGGCCGCCGCGCCGCGTGCGCGGTGATCTCCGCGAGCGCCGGCGCGTCGGCGGGCAGCCGCAGGTGGAAGGCCGCGGCCAGGGCGGCATCCGGTGCCATCGCCTCCGCGAGATCCTCCAGCGTGAGCTGGGCCAGGAACAGGGCGTCGTCGAGCGACTCCTGCTGGACCACCTCACGCCAGCGGAAACCACTGCGCTCGACGGCCGGTCGCCAGGCCGCGGCGAGACGGGCGGCGGCCTCGCGGATCCGCTCCAGCGAGGCGTCGGTCAGGGTGGACGGCTGGAAGCCGGGAGCGGGTGCCTCCGGCACACCGGCGAGCCGGGCGTGGGCACCGATCACGTCGTGCAGGCTGCGGCCGAGCGGTTCGCGGGCTTCGTTCACTGCTTCGGCGTACGCGTTGAGCTGGGCCCTCCGCTGCCGCAGTGTGTCCCGGTCGCTCTCGTCCATCGCCGGGTCCGCGAGGGGCACCGCGTCGAGAGCGGCGGCGAGAGCGGCGGCCACCTGCTTCCGGGAGCCCTTCGCCCCGTGCAGGTCGAGCAGGTAGTTGCCGAGCCCGGCGGACGCGAGCCGCTGTTGAACGGTGTCCAGGGCGGCGGCCTTCTCGGAGACGAACAGGACCCGCTTACCGGCGTGCGCCAGCGCGCCGATCATGTTGGCGACCGTCTGCGACTTGCCGGTTCCGGGCGGGCCGTCGACGACGAAACTGTGCCCCTCCAGGGCGGCGGCCACGACAGCCCGCTGGCAGGCGTCGGCGTCGAGCACCAGCGGGGTGTCGTCCGGCGGCGCCAGCACGTCGATCTCGGCGGGGCTGATCGGGGCGAAGGCGAACGCGCCCTCGGTGCCGTCGGCGGCGGCGAGCGCCCGGACCACCGGGTGGCGGGCGATCCGGTCCTCGTTGGTGAGCAGGTCGCGGCGGATCTGCTCGGCGGCCGGGTCGAGGCGGGCCAGGACAACAGCGTCAGCGGTACGCCAGCCCGCGCGGCCGGCGATCGCGGCGTCGATCTGTTCCCGCAGCGCGGCCGGGTCGTCCGCCTCGGGCAGGGTTATGCCCAGGGTGTGCAGGCGGGTGATCAGCGCGGGGTTGACCACCGGGTCACCGGCGCCGGTGCGCAGGCGGGGGACCTCGCCGGGGCCGAGCGCGACCAGGTCGACCGGGAGCAGCAGGAGCGGGCTCGCGTAGCCCGCTCCGTCCGCGTCCTGCCAGTGCAGCAGGCCGATCGCCAGGTGCAGCACGTCGACGCCGCGGTCCTCCTGCTCCTGGCGGGAGTGCCGCCGCAGGCGCCGCAGCAGCGGGTGCAGCACGTCGGCGGGTAGCTCGGTGCGCAGCACGTCGCGCTGTTTCGCCTTGCCGCCCCCGCCACCGCCACCGCCCGCGCCGCTGCTGTTCCCACCACCGTCGCCTGCGCCGGTGAGGGTGCAGTCGCGGCCCTGCCGCAGTGCCTCCACCACGCCCGCCGCGGCGGGGGCGACGATCTCGACCAGGTCGGCGCCGCCGCGCGGAAGGTTGATGAGTCGGTTGGCGGCACCGGGATCGGCGATCTCGTCGCGCCAGGCCGCGAGCGCCGCCCGGGCATCGTCACCCGGGCCGGTGGGTCCTTCAGCATCATCCGGCCGCATGTGCCCATTCCAGCAAGGCAGCCGGTACCTTGGTGGCAAATCGCCCGATCCCGGCTTTCAGGCGCGGCGGCGGGCGACCAGGACCGCGTCGTGGATGGTGATCTCCCGGCCCTGCGGATCGGTGAACGGCCGGGGCCGGGCGTCGGCCGCGACCACGTCCCATTCCGCCGCGTCCCTCTCTGCCGCTTTCCCCCCTGCCGCGTCCCGCCCCGCCGCGTCCGCCTTCTGCTCCGCCGCGTTCAGCGTTGCGGCGATCTCCTCGGCGGTGAAGAGCATGTCCGGGAAGTGCATCCGCCCGACAGTCGTGGCCAGGTCCGACGGGTGGTGCCCCACGATCAGCAGGGTTCCGCCCGGTGCGACGGCGCGGGCCAGATTGGCGTACAGCTCCTGCCGCGCCACCGGCGGCAGGTGCATGAACTGCGCCGATACCAGGTCGTACGATCGGTCAGCAGGCGCTTCCGTACGCAGGTCCGCGTGCTTGAAGGCGATCTGCCCCGCCACACCCTCGTCGGCGGCGTGTCCCGCCGCCCGCTCCAGCGCGACGGTGGAGATGTCCACAGCGGTGACCTGCCACCCCCGCTTCGCCAGCCACACCGCGTCGGCGCCCTCACCACAACCCACGTCCAGGGCCCGGCCGGCATCAAGTCCTTCCGCCTCGGCGACCAGCTGCGGGTTCGGCCGGCCGCTCCACACCGCCGGCTTGCTGCGGTACCGCTCCTCCCAGGCCTCCTCCTCGAACATCGTGGTGACCCGCTCCCGATAGGCCGTCACCGCCAGCCGGGTGTCCTCGGCGATCAGGTCCAGGTTGATCGCGGCGGCCGCGGTCTGCCCGCCCGCCGCGGCCACCGACACCGTCGCCGCGAGGTTCGTGACGTTGCCCGCCACCCAGACCCCCGGCACCTCGGTGGCGCCCTGCTCGTCCGAGACGATCCGGCTGCCCATCGAGTGGCCGTGCATCTCCATCTCGACCGGCTTCAGCCCGAGCGACTCCAGCACCGCCGACCGCGCCACGAACCGCGGCCCGGTCACGACGGCGTCCACCGCCACCACCTCGCCGGTCGTGAGCCGTACCCCGGTCATCCGGTCCCCGGACACCTGCAACGACGCGATCGGCTCCTCCACCACCGGGATACCCCGCGCCGCGAGCTGTTCCGCCTGCTCCGCACCGGGCCGGGGCAGGCCGTTGAGCAGGAGCAGCACGTGCGGGCTGATCTGACGCCACATCTGCGCCTGGAGCGCGCTCAGCGGCCCGGTGGCCACCACGCCGATCCGCTGGTCCTTCAGCTCCCAGCCGTGGCAGTACGGGCAGTGCGCCACGTCCCGCCCCCACCGCTCGGCAAGCCCGTCGACCTCCGGCAGCTCGTCCTTCAGCCCCGTCGTCACCAGCAGCCGGCGCCCGCGCACCTCCCGCCCGTCATCGAGCCGGACCCGGAACCCGTCACCGTCCCGCTCCGCCGACTCGGCCCGCCCGCTGACCAGCTCGGCCCCGTACCCGCTGATCTCCGCCCGCCCCGCCGCCAGCAACTCCGCCGGCGCCTTCCCATCGTGCCCCAGCACGTTCTGCATGTGCGCGGCCGGCGCGTTACGCGGCTCCCCGCTGTCCACCACCAGCACCGACCTCCGCGACCGGCCGAGGGCCAATGCCCCACTCAGCCCGGCCGCCCCGCCACCGATGACCACCACGTCGTACGTCTGCTGCTCCACGAGTCTCCCCCTACCGTCCGCGCCCATTGCCAGCCGCCTTTTCCGGCGGCTGCCACGCTTTCTGCCGCCTGCTCTCCGGCGGCTGTCGCGTGTCCGCCCACCGTGCGCCGCTCATCGCGATTCAGCAAGTATTGTTGCCGTTATGGCAAACGACGCGGATCTCGAGACAGCCCTCAACGGCGTCGGCCCACGCCTGCGCGACCTGCGGCAACGACGAGAAATCACGCTCACCCAGCTCAGCGAAACCACCGGCATCTCGGTCAGCACCCTGTCCCGCCTGGAATCCGGCGCCCGCAAACCCACCCTCGAGCTGCTACTCCCCCTGGCCCGCGCCTACCAGGTCTCCCTCGACGAGCTGGTCGACGCCCCCGAAACCGGCGACCCCCGGGTGCGGGCCCGCCCCATCGAACGCCACGGCCGCACCTACATCCCGCTGACCCGCCGCCCGGGCGGCTTACAGGCGTTCAAACAGATCCTGCCGCCCGACGCCCCCGACTGCGACCTGGAACAGAAAACCCACGACGGGTACGAGTGGCTCTACGTCCTCTCCGGCCGCGTCCGCCTCATCCTCGGCGACCACGACCTCACCCTGACCCCCGGCGAAGCCGCCGAATTCGACACCCGGCTCCCCCACCTGATCCTCAACCCGGGCCCCGAACCCGCCGAAATCCTCAACCTCTTCGGCCCCCAGGGCGAACGCCTCCACGTCCGAGCCCGCTCCACCCCCCGCTAACCCCCTCCCCCCAATCCCAGCTGGCACTCAGAGGTGCCAAAACGCCCCCGCACCCCCGCTCACGCCCAGCCGCCCAACCCAGCTGGCACTCAGAGGTGCCAAAACGCCCCCAAACCCCCGCTCACGCCCAGCCCGCCAACCCAGCTCAACCCGGGGACGCCCCGCGCCGCCGTCAGCGGGTGATCAGGTTGCGCAGCGGCCGATCGGCCACGAAAGCGCCCAGATTCTCGCTGATCAGAGCGGCCGCCCCGACCGGCCGCCCTCCAGCAGCATGCGGCGTGATCAGAACGTTCGGCTCATCCCAGAACGGCGACGCGGGCGGCAACGGCTCGGTGTCGAAAACGTCAAGAGCAGCCCCACCGATCCGTCCTTCGCGGAGGGCGGCAAGCAGAGCCGGCTCATCCACAGTCGTCCCCCGCCCCACGTTGACAACCCACGCGTGCGCCGGCAGCTGAGCCAGCACCGCAGCGTTCAGAACGTGGGCGGTGGCGGGCGTGGCGGGAAGAATGGAGATCAACACATCGGTACGGGGCAGAAGCTCAGGAAACGCCTCCTCGGTGACCACCCGATACCCGTGGCGAACGCCGGGAGTCCGAGCCACCCCCGTGACCTGCGCACCCAGGGCGGTGAGAAGCGGAGCCAGCGTCGCAGCGATCCCCCCGAACCCCCAGATGACCACATCGGCGTCCCGCAGAGTCCGGAACGACCCGGTCTCATGAACCGGCTGCAGCCCACCCCACTCCTGAGCCCACCGGTGCCCGATCTGCGCGCGCACCAGCAGGTGCAGACGCCGGGCAACCGCAAGCACCAGCGCGAGCGTGTGCTCAGCCACGGTCTGATCGTGCAGGCCCAGCCCAGCGGTGATCACAACGTCCGGACCGAAGCCCGCCTGAAGAACCGCGTCGGGCCCGGCCGCAAGGGTCTGCACCCAGCGAAGATTCGTCAACCGGCGGGCGGCGTCAGCGAGCGTGTCCGGCGGGTTGCCCCACACGACCAGCACTTCGGCGTCGGTGTGCTCGTCGGGCAGCGGTCGACGCACGTCGTACACGAAAGCGACAGCACCATCGGGCAGTTCCGGATCAAGCTCAACCGTGTCAGGCAGCAGGACCTTCATCGCGCCAGGATGCCACCGACGACCATGAGACGCAGAGCAACGTCAAGCCCGGAGAACGTAGAGCGCAACCGTCGCCCGCTTGGGATGCGACATCACCGCCAGCCGATAACGGCCGAAAAATCCGTGCAGAGCGGGCCGGAACGCCAGCGGATCCTCAACCCGGTTGCCGACCACGAACCAGATCCGGTGAGACCCCGACAGAACAGGCGCCGCCTCTTCATACTCCTCCGCGATCAACCGCCCGGTCCCCGCGGACGGCACCTCGACCAGCGGATCCGCCGGCCGGCCGGGATAGGGCGAAAGGTAGTAGTCCATCCCTGCCCGGATCGCCCGGTTCCGAGGCGGATAGATCACCACATCCCCTGGCTGATATCGCTCAGCGATGAACGCCGCAGCCGACCGATAGTCCGGCCCGATCTTGGCCGTCGGCGACCGGATCCCCTTCTGCGCGGGCACCGCCACCGCAGCCAGCAGAAGCAGCACCGCAACGATCCGCACCGCCCCGAATCGCACCGCCCCGAATCGCACCGCCCCGATCCGCACCGCCCCGAATCGCACCGCCCCGAATCGTTTCCCACCGGCCAGCGCGATCGCCGCCAGCATGGCAAGCGGCGCCAGCACGACCAGCAGATAACGAGCCACCCACATCGGCGAGAACAGGGCAGACACCACCGCCAGCACGAGCACCGGCCCCACCGCCAGCACCACGATCGGAGCCATCCGGCGCATCGGCCGCCAGGAGGCGAGCACGGCCAGCCCGATCAGCATCCAGGCCACCGGGCTCGAGCCGACGACCTCGCCGGGCATGGCGTGGACGCGGCTCAGCGAGATCGGCTCCACCCAGTGCAGCTGCGTGTCCTCCTGGTGTGTGCCGAGCCAGGCCAGGGGCAGCAGCGGGACAACAGCAGCGATGACCGATCCGGCCCAGATCATGGCGATCCGGCGGCGCCGGGTGCGCCAGGCGTACAGCCCGACGAGCGTGGCGTGCGCGGCCAGGGTGGTCAGGGCAACCAGGTGGAAAAGACCCAGGAGCAGAACACTCAGGCCATAACCCACCCATCGGTACGCGCCGCCGCGCCGCACCGCTCCGACGAGCAGGAGAAGGGCGAGGACCGAGAAGAAGCAGGCCATCGCGTACGGGCGAACCTCCGCCGCGTACCGGGACGTGTTCGGCAGAACGCACAGGATCAGGCCGGTGATCAGCCCGATCAGCGGGGTGAAGAGGCGCCGCCCGAGTTCCGCGGCGAGGGCCACCGCGCCCGCCATAGCGAGGATCGACGGGAGGCGGAGCTGCACCTCGGAGGTGCCGACCACGCCGCTCCAGTAGTGCAGGAACGCGTAGTAGAAGCCGAAGACCGCGTCGATGTTCTGGATCAGGTCCCAAATCTGCGGCAGGGACCGCTGAGCCACCTCGGCGGAGGTCACCTCGTCCCAGCTGAGCACCGGCCGCCCCGCCTGCACGAGGCCGAGGACCAGCATCAGCATCCCGGGGATCACCGCGGGCAGCAGCCGGGCGGCGGCCGCCGGTGGCCGTACGGTGACGGGTTCCGGAAGTAATCGGCGTGCCGTTCGTGCTCTGGCCGGCGTTTCGATCACGTTCAGCACCCCCGCGTGGCGTTTCTGCTCATCAACGGTGAGAAACACGCTATCCCCAGCAGCGCGGAACAGCCCGGTGACGAGTTCATCAACCCCCGGAAGAGGCACGAAAAGCCGAAGGGGACGGCCGGAGCCGCCCCCTTCACATCAGCGATCGCACATACGTCAGCTGCCGATCGGGCCGCCGTCGGTACGCCAGGTCACGATGACCGCCGGCTTGGCGTAGTCGCCGTCCGGCCAGGTCGACGCGGGCTTGTCCACCGTCGCACCGCTGATCTCGCGCGGGTGCTGCACCGCCACGAACACCGACCGGTCATCACCGGTGACGAACGGGCCGCAGGTCTCGGCGCCGCGCGGCACGGTCAGGAACTGCTTGAGGTGACCCCGCTCCCGTCCCTCGATCGGGGTGGCGAACAGGCCGTCGTTGCTGCCCAGCGCGTTGCCGTCGGTCGAGATCCAGAGATTGCCGGCGCTGTCGAACGCGACGTTGTCCGGGCAGGAGATCGGCGACACGGCGCTCTTGTCGTACCCGGCGAAGTAGGTCGACGCGTCGGCCGGGTCGCCGCAGAGGATCGGGATCGACCACCGGAACGAGGTGCCGGTGTGGTCGCCACGGTCCTCGACGAGCTCGAAGATGTGGCCGTGCTTGTTGGCGTTGCGCGGGTTCGCCTCGTCCGCCGGAGCGTTCGTTCCGACACCACGGTTGGTGTTGTTGGTCATCGCCGCGTAGATCTTGCCGGTGCGCAGGCTGGGCTGCACGTCCTCGGGCCGGTCCATCTTCGTCGCGCCGACCGCGTCACCGGCCAGCCGGGTGAAGGTCAGCACGTCGGCGGCGGTCATCCCGGGCACGTACGACCTGGTGCCGGAGACCAGTTTGATCCAGACGCCCTTGCCGTCGAACCCGCCGTCGGCGGGCAGCTTCCCGGTGCCGTCGATCTCGGCCGCCGGGCTGTCGCCGGTGACCTTGGCGACGTAGAGCGTGCCGGACTCGAGCAGCGTCAGGTTGTGCCGGCGGGCGGCGTGCGAGTTGCCCTTGAGGAACTTCTTCTCGGACACGAACTTGTACAGGTAGTCGAACCGCTCGTCGTCACCCATGTACGCGACGACCCGCCCGTCGCCGGCGACGATGACGTTCGCGCCCTCGTGCTTGAAGCGGCCCATCGCGGTGTGCTTGCGCGGCGGGGCGTCCGGCTCGAACGGGTCGACCTCGACGATCCAGCCGAAGCGGTTCGCCTCGTTGGGGTGCTTGGCCAGGTCGAAACGCTCCTGCGCCCGGTCCCACTTGCGGGAGCCGCTCGGGTAACGGGCGGTGGTGGTGATGCCGTACCGGGTGAGCTTGGGCTTGGCCTCCTCCGGCACCGCGTCGCCGCCGACGAAGTACTGGTTGAAGTTCTCCTCGCCGGAGAGCACCGTGCCCCACGGCGTGACGCCTCCGGCACAGTTGTTCACCGTACCGATGACGGTCTTGCCTTTAGGGTCCGCGGCGGTCCGCAGGTGAACCGATCCGGCGGCGGGGCCGGTCAGCCTGAACTCGGTCTCCAGCGCGGTGATCCGGCGGTTGTACGGCAGACGCCGGCTCTTCACCGGCTTCCACTGCCCGGTGCGCCTCACCCGCTCGAGCTCCACGACGGAGAGCCCGTGCGCCGCGATGGCGACCTTGAGCTGCTCGACGGTGAGCGCGTCCAGGCTGGTGAACCCGGGGAACATCAGCTCCTCGTTGGTGTACTCGTGGTTCACCACGAGCAGCGCCCGGTCGTCACAGCCGGGGATCGGCAGCACGCCGACGAAGTCGTTGTTGTAGCCGAACTGCTTCGACTGCGCCGCCGCGGTCTGGTTCGCCAGGTTGAACGCCGGCGCACCGGCCTCCACCGCGTCGCCCCAGCGCAGCACGACAGCGGTCTGGTAGCCGGCCGGGATGGTCACCTTGTCCAGGGTGTTCGGCGCGACCTTCTCGAAGGTCAGCTTTCCGGCCTTGACGTGGTGCCGGTCCCTGAGAGTGGCCGGCACGGCCTCGATCGGTGCTGCCTCGATCGGTGCGGCCGCGGCGGGCGCCGCCGCCGCTGCCACCGTCCCGCCGAAGCCGAGCACCATCGCGCCGACCGCACCGGCGCGCACCACACCACGCCGGCTCATCTCGGCGTTGACGACGTCACCCAGGTACGGGTTGGACGACTCGTTGGGCACTGGGTGGTCACACGCATTGCCACAGCGATAGAGACAGGTCATCGCGTCACGGCTGCCACCACTGTGTCCCAGCAGCGGAAGCAGACGGCGAATCTTGTCGGGCATCGAATCTCCTAGGTCTCACGTCACCACTCGGTGCCGCATTCGGTGACGGGCTGCCCGGACGTTAAGAAGCACAGGTGTACGGCGACCCCCGTGTACCGGCGTCGGCACGGTGAACGGGACGTGAACCTCCGGCGGGACCGATGCCCGGCGGATCAGCGATCGCATGCCTTCGAGTGAACGTTAACAACTTCCAGCCCACGCGACTGTAAAGGCACTTTTGCAGCAACGACATCGATGTGCTGCTCTTGACAGGGCCATCGATGTTTGCGTACACATTGCTGAGCTACGCCCACCGAAACATCCCCGAAACCGATGCACCCCGCACCGGAGGACCACTCATGCCCAGAAATTCGTACCGCCTAGCGGGCGCGGCCGCCGTCCTGGTCTCGCTGCCCCTCGCGGTGTCCCCGCCGGTCGCCGCCTCGGCCGTCGAGCCCGACTACACCATCACGGCGAACCCGGCCGCGACCGGCGCCGCCATCCCGAAGTCCATGTACGGCGTCTTCTTCGAGGACATCAACTACGCGGCCGACGGCGGCCTCTACGCCGAACTGGTCCGCAACCGCTCCTTCGAGTTCAACAGCACCGACGCGAGCGGCTACACCGGCCTGACCGCGTGGACAGTCGCCGGCGAGGCCACCGTCGTCAACGACGACCAGCGGCTGAACGAGCGCAACCGCAACTACCTGCGGGTGGCGCTCGCGAACGAGGCGAGCCTCACGAACGCCGGCTACAACACCGGCCTCGCCGTCGAGAAGGGCGAACGCTACGACTTCTCGGTGTGGGCCCGGGCCGACGCGGCGGTGCCGCTGAAGATCGCCCTGCAGACCACGGCCGGTACCGCGCTCGCCGCCCCGATCACGGTTGCGGTGAAGAGCGACACCTGGACCAAATACACCGGTACGCTGCGCGCGAGCGCCACCAGTGACGCCGCCCGGCTCTCCGTGCGGGCAACCGGCACCGCCACGCTGCGGCTCGACGAGGTCTCACTGTTCCCGCGCGACACCTACAAGGGCCGCAAGAACGGCCTGCGCAAGGATCTGGCGGAGAAGGTCGCCGCGCTCGACCCGGGCTTCGTGCGCTTCCCGGGCGGCTGCCTGGTCAACACCGGCAGCATGTACCCGTACGACGCCGCGAACAACTACCCGCGCGCCCGGTCCTACCAGTGGAAGGACACCGTCGGGCCGGTCGAGACGCGGGCCACGAACAAGAACTTCTGGGGCTACAACCAGAGCTACGGCCTCGGCTACCACGAGTACTTCCAGTTCTCCGAGGACATCGGTGCCATGCCGCTGCCGGTGGTGCCGGCTCTGGTGACCGGTTGTGGCCAGAACCGCGCCACTGTCGACGAGGCGCTGCTGCAGAAGCACATTCAGGACACTCTGGACCTGATCGAGTACGCCAACGGCCCGGCCACCTCGACCTGGGGCAAGGTGCGCGCCGAGGCGGGACATCCGAAGCCGTTCGGGCTGACCCACATCGCGGTCGGCAACGAGGAGAACCTGCCGAACGAGTACTTCGCCAACTTCCTGAAATTCCGGGAGGCCATCGAGGCGAGGTACCCGGGCGTCATTGTGGTCAGCAACTCCGGGCCGGACGACACGGGTGCCACGTTCGACAACCTGTGGGCCAAGAACCGGGCCGCGGGCGTGGACATGGTCGACGAGCACTACTACAACAGCCCGTCGTGGTTCCTGCAGAACAACGCGCGTTACGACGCGTACGACCGCAACGGGCCGAAGGTGTTCCTCGGCGAGTACGCCTCGCTGGACAACAAGCTGTTCAACTCGCTGGCCGAGGCCGCGTACATGACCGGCCTGGAGCGCAACGCCGACGTCGTGAAGATGGCCTCGTACGCCCCGCTGCTGGCCAACATCGACAACGTGCAGTGGCGGCCGGACATGATCTGGTTCGACAACGACGAGTCGTGGGGCTCCACCAGCTACCAGGTCCAGAAGCTGTTCATGAACAACGTCGGCGACCGGGTTGTGCCCAGCTCGGTCACCGGTGAGGTGGTGCAGCCGAAACCGATCACCGGGGCCGTCGGCCTCTCCACCTGGCGGACCGCCGCCGCCTACGACGACGTGTTGGTCACCCGCCCGGACGGCACCGTGCTGTTCAGCGACGACTTCAGCGACGGCAACGCGGACGGCTGGACCCCGGTGCAGCCCCGTGGCACGTGGACGGTCACCAACGGCGCGTACACGCAGACCGACATCGCCTCCGAGGACACCATGGTCAAGGCGGCCACGATCGGCGAGACCGATTACGACTACACGCTGAAGGCCACCAAGACCGCCGGCGCGGAGGGCTTCCTGGTGGCGTTCGGCATCCAGGAGACCGGTCAGTTCTACTGGTGGAACCTGGGCGGCTGGAACAACACCCAGGGTGCTGTCGAGAAGGGCATCACCAGCGCCAAGGAGCAGATCCTCACCAAGCCGAACACCGTCACGACCGGGCAGACCTACGACCTCAAGATTCAGGTACGGGGTACGAAGGTCACGCTGTTCCTCGACGGCGTGGAGTGGGGCGGCTTCGACGACAACAAGGTCAGCGAGCCGTTCGCACAGGTGATCACCGAGGACACCCGGGCCGGCGAGCTGATCGTCAAGGTCGTCAACGCCCAGGACACCCCGGCCGTGACCCGGATCGACCTCGGCCGCAAGGTGGCCCGCACCGCGCGGCAGACCGTGATCACCGGGGACCCGGGCGAGCAGAACACCCGTTCCGCCGAGCCGATCCTGCCGGTCACCTCGACGGTCGGCGGCATCGCCTCGTCGTTCACCCGGGAGTTCCCGGCGAACTCGGTCACCTTCCTGCGCATCAAGACCCGATAGGGGACGCACATGAATCGTCGTAACCTGCTGCGGGGCTCCCTCGGGGTGACCGCCGCCGGAGCGCTCGGCGGCCTGGTGGCCAGTGGCGCGGAAGGCGCACCCCAGCTGCCCAGCGATGCCGAGATCTACGGGGTGACCACGGTCGACCCGCTGATCAGCCAGCGTGCCGACCCCTGGATCACCAAGGTCGCCGGCACGTATTACTTCACCGGCTCGGTGCCGGAGTACGACCGCCTGGTCGTGCGCGGTTCGAGCACGATCGCCGGCCTGGCCGGCGCCGAGGAGTCGGTGATCTGGCGCCGTCCCGCCACCGGCACCATGGGCGGGCACATCTGGGCGCCGGAGCTGCACCGGATCGGCGGCAAGTGGTACCTCTACTTCGCCGCCGGTGACGCCGGCGACGTGTTCCGGATCCGCACCTACGTGATGGAGTCGGCGCTCGACGACCCGCGCGACCCGGCCGGCTGGAGCCTCAAGGGCCAGTTGATCACCGAGTGGGACGGGTTCACGCTGGACGCCACGTCGTTCCACCACCGGGGCAAGCACTACCTGGTGTGGGCGCAGAGCGAGCCGGAGATCGCGGTCAACACCAGCCTCTACATCGCCGAGATGGCGAACCCGTGGACCTTGAAGAGCAAGCCCACCCGGATCACCACGCCGACGAGGAGCTGGGAGATCCAGGGCTACAAGGTGAACGAGGGCCCGGCGGTGCTGATCCGCAACGGGAAGGTCTTCCTGACCTTCTCGGCCAGCGCCACCGACGCCCGCTACTGCATGGGCCTGCTCACCGCGGACGCCGGCGCCAACCTGCTCAAACGGGAGAGCTGGGTGAAGACCCCGGACCCGATCTTCGTCACCAGCGAGGCGACGAACCGGTGGGGTCCCGGGCACAACTCGTTCACGGTGGCCGAGGACGGGAAGACCGACGTGCTGGTCTACCACGCCCGCGACTACCGGGACATCACCGGCGACCCGCTCTACGACCCGAACCGGCACACCCGGGTGCAGAAGCTCTACTGGCACGAGGACGGCACCCCGCTCTTCGGCATACCGGTGGGCGACGGCGGCCCGATCGTCCGCCTCTCGCCCGACCGGAACCACTTCGTCCGGCACGTCGGCGACGCGTTCCACGTCGAGCGGTCGCCGCGGGCGCTGGAGCAGACGCAGTTCCGGTTCCTCAAGGCCGCGGACGGGACGGAGACGGTCCAGTCGGTCGACCAGCCGGCGAAGTTCCTCACGGTCAGCGGAACCACCGTGTCACTGAGCACGACAGGCACACCGGTGACGCGTACGGCCACCCGTGACGGGGTGACCATCCGGGTCGCTCCGGGCCGCTACCTGCGGTCCGCCGCCGGCCGGCTCACGGTCGGCGACAAGGCGACGGCGTTCAAGCTCAGCTGATCGTTTTCCGACTCCTTCCGACCGATGGGGCTTCTTCCGACCGATGGGGCGTGCCGTCCGGCGCGCCCCATCGGTCGCGCTCGCCTGACCCCGCGGGGTCCTCAAGTGGGCGCCCGGCTCGACGATATGGCGGACGTGTTCACCGCCCAAGCTCCCCTGAGCGCCCCGCCCGCGGCCCCCGTCCGGGAACGCGCCCTGGACGCCACCGCGCTGGCCTTCCTGCACGTCGACCGGGCCGGTCTGATCCAGGACTGGAATCCGGCCGCCGAGCGGCTCTTCGGCTGGAACCGTGCCGAGGTCCTCGGGCGGGCGCTCGCGGACACCATCGTGCCCGCGAGCCTGCGGTCGGCGCACAACGCCGGTTTCGCGCGCCGGCTGGTCACCGGCGAGGGTGACACGCTGGGACACCGCGTCGAGGTGCCCGCGATCCACCGCAACGGCCGTGAGCTGCGCGTGTCCATGATCATCGACGCGTGCGGCGACGACGGCTTCACGGCGTTCGTCTCCGACCAGACCCAGTGGTACGAGGCCCAGCAGGAACTGCAGCGCAGCAGCACGCTGATCAGCGCGATCCTGCAGCACACCACAGCGGTGATCTCGGCGAAGGACCTGGACGGCCGCTACCTGTTCGTCAACGGCGAGTACGAGCGCGTCTACCAGGTCACCGCCGCGGACATGGTGGGCCGCAGCGAGGCGGAGATGCTGGCCGCCTCGGTGGCAGCGGTCGGCCGCGCCCACGACGTCCAGGTCACCGCGACCGGCACGGCCAGGACCGTGCTCGAGGAGATCCCGTTCGGCGACGACATCCGCCAGTACGTGGTGACCCGGGTGCCGCTGACCGACCCGGACGGTTCCGTCTACGGCGTCTGCACCATCGCGATCGACGACACCTCCCGGCGGCGCGACGCGGACGCCCTCGCCGCCGGCGAGCAGCGCTTCTGGAACACCATCAACAACGCGCCCGGCATGCTCTACCAGTACCGCATGGAACCCGACGGTACGACGTCGTTCACCTTCGTCTCCGAGGGCTGCCGGGACATCTTCCAGCTGGAGCCGTACCAGGTGATCGAGGACGCCAACCTGGTCCTGGGCACCATCGCGCCGGAGGACCAGGAGGGTTTCGTGGCGAGCGTCATGCTCTCCCAGCAGACCCTGGAGCCGTGGGACTGGCGGGGCAGCACCATCCGCAAGGACGGCAGCCGCCGCTGGCTGTACGGCGTGTCCCGCCCGCACCGGGAGCCCGGCGGCGCCACCGTCTGGGACGGCATGCTGCTCGACCGCACCCGGGAGCGCGACACCGAGCTCGACCTCGCCGCCGTCCGCGGTGACCTGGAGAACCTGGTCGACCGGCTGGCGTCGGTCTCCTTCACCGCGCTGGCCGGCCCGGACGGTGCGGTCGCCGTGCCCGCCGCCGACGGCACCACCGGGCCCTGTCCGGTGGCCGCGCTCGAGGCGCTGATCGTGCCGGCGGAGCGGGCGAGCCTGGCCGAGCTCTGGTCCGCCGCCCTGCGCGGCGAGCGAGTCGACACCGCGCGCACCGGCCCGGACGGTCCGGTCCACATCCGAATGCGGAATCGCCAAGACGGTGCCGGGAGAACCGGTGGCCGCACGCTGATCGGGGTGGCCTGCTTCGACCTGGGACGGGCCCGGTGACCGGCTACGGCATCAGCCCCCGCCTGCCCCGCAAGCTGGGCGAGATCGGTATCCCGATGACACCGCTGCCGGCGAGCACCCCGGTCAGCGAGATCGAGGCGATGTTCGCCACGGACGACCTGACGCCGGGCGTCATCATCGAGTCCGGCCCGGGCTACCGGGTGATCAGCAGGGCCATGATCGAGCGCGTCCGGCACCAGCACCCCGGTTCCACGGCGGCTGACCTGCCGGGCACCGAGGCGATGGAGCTGCTGGCCGGCACCGAGATCGACGTCGCCGCCGAGATGGCCCTGGCCCGTCCGGGCGCCGAGCGCGAGGAGCCGGTGCTGGTGAGCTGGCCGGACGGCCGCTTCGGCATCGCGCCGATGATCGAGCTGCTGGCCGCGATGGCCGGGCGGTTCGCGCGGTTGTCGCGTACCGATCCGCTCACCGGGCTGCCGAACCGTGCCATGGTGCAGGCCGAGGGCCAGCGCCGGCTCGACTCGGGTGACCTGTTCGCGGTGATCCATCTGGGGCTGGACCGGTTCCAGGACGCCAACGACGTGCTCGGCCACCACGGCGCCGACACCCTGCTGCACCTGGTCGCCAACGCGCTGGGCGAGGCACGCGGCCACGGCAACCTGGCCGCCCGGCTCGACGGCGACCAGTTCGTGGTGCTGCTGTCGGAGCTGCCCGCCGGCCAGTCGCCGCAGACCGTCGGCCGTCGTCTCGCGGCCGGCATCCGCGGGCCGCACCCGGTGGACGGGCTGCCGATCAGCGTCGAGGCCAGCGTCGGGATCAGCCACGCCGACCACCACGACGTCACGGTGCTGATGCGCCGGGCGGCCGCCGCGATGCGCCGGGCCAAGCACGAGCGGACCGGTGTCGTGGAGTGGGCGCCGGGGCTCGACACCAACCAGCGCGTCGACCTGCGGCAGCTCACCGAGTTGCGTACCGGGCTGCGCTCCGGGCACCTGCGCCTGCACTACCAGCCGCTGTACGACGCCCGGACCCGGCGGGCGCACGGCGTGGAGGCCCTGGTGCGCTGGCAGCACCCGCAGCGCGGCCTGCTGCCGCCGGGCATCTTCCTGCCGGACGCGGAACGCTCGGACGTCATCGTCGAACTCACCGACTGGGTGCTCGCCGACGCGCTGCACCAGGCCCGGGTCTGGCACCGGGACGGGTACGACATCCCGGTCTCGGTGAACGTGCCCGCCGCCTTCCTGGCGCAGGACCGCGCGGTGCCGACCATCCTGACCCTGCTGGAGCTGGAGCGACTGCCGGGTTCCCTGCTCACCGTGGAGATCACCGAGACGGCCGTGCTGACCCGGCCGGACCAGGTCGCCGCGCAGCTCGCCGAGCTGCGCAGTGCCGGGATCCGGGTCGCCATCGACGACTTCGGCACCGGGTACACCTCGCTCGGACTGCTGCCGCGGCTGCCGATCGACGAGCTGAAGATCGACCAGTCGTTCGTGCTCCGGGTGCACGACTCACCGGTGCACGCCACGATCATCGACTCGGTGATCGCGATCGCCCGCTCGCTGGGGCTGACCGTGGTCGCCGAGGGTGTCGAGGACGAGCCCACCGCTGCCGACCTGGCGAAAGCCGGCGTCGACCTGTTGCAGGGCTTCCACCTCGGACGGCCGCAGCCGCCCGCCACCATCGCGGAGCTGTTCGAGGTCCGCGATGCCCTCTCTCCCGTATGAAACCTAGTGGAAGTCGGCCCGTCTCAGCGTGGCGGTCCGGCGGCGGTATTCGGCGGCCTTACCGGGCCAGTTGGTGACGACCCGACCGGCCGCGTTGCGGTACCAGCTCTGGCAACCGGTCCAGACGCTTCCGGCGAGCCGCTTCTGGATCTCCCGGTCGTAGACGGTCGCGGGCTCCTCCCGTACCTCAAGAGGTTGATCTTCAGCGGCGACCGACCGCACAGCCTGCGCGATGTATCGCGCCTGGGACTCGTGGAAGTAGATCACCGAGGTGTTGCCAGTGTTGGTGTTGGGGCCATATATCAGGAAAAGATTGGGGAAGCCCGGCACAGTGATGCCCAGGTACGCGTGAGCGCCCTCGCGCCACACCTCCTCCAGCAGCACGCCGTCGCGGCCGGTGACCCGGATCGGCACCAGGAACTCGGCCGCCGCGAAGCCGGTGCCGTAGACCAGCACGTCGCACGGATGCTCGATGCCGTCGGCGGTGCGGATCCCGTCCGGGGTGACCGCGACGATCTTCTCGGTGACCAGGTCGACGTCGGGCCGGGACAGGGCGGGCAGCCAGGCGTTGGTGAAGAGCACCCGCTTGCAGCCCAGCGGCTCCTCCGGGGTGACCTTGGCGAGCAGCTCCGGATCGCGGACCTGCCAGCGGCGCTGCGCCAGCGAGTACCCGCGGACGACCCGGGTGGCGACCGGGTTACCGGCCACCGCGGCGCCCTGAATCAGGGTGAGTGCCCAGGTCGCGGCCCTGGACATCCGCATCAGCGCGGGGACCCGGCGGTAGGCGGCCCGCCGGGCACGCCCGTAGCCGCGGTCGGGTTTCGGGACGGTCCAGGGTGCGGTGCGCTGGAAGACGGTGACGTGGGCGGCCTTGCCGGCGATGGCGGGCACGAGCTGGATGGCGCTGGCACCGGTACCGATCACCGCGATCCGGCGACCCTCGATCTTGACGTCGCGGTCCCAGTGGGCGGTGTGCATTTTCGGACCATGGAAGGCCTCGGCGCCGGGCAGCTCCGGGATGCTGGGCCGGGAGAGCTGACCGACCGCGGGGATCAGGACGTCGACGGTGAGCTTCTCGCCGGTCGTCGTGGTGATCTCCCAGGCGGCACCGTCCCACGCCGCGCCGGCCACCTCGGTGCGGAAGCGAATCAGGTCGGTCACGCCCAGCTCACCGGCGCACCGCTCCAGATAGGACAGGATCTCCTGGTGCGGCGGGTAGCGGCGGGACCAATCAGGGTTCAGCGCGAAGGAGTACGAGTAGAGCGGCGCCGGGACATCGCAGGCGCACCCGGGATAGGTGTTGTCCCGCCACACACCGCCGATCCGGTCCGCCTTCTCCAGCAGCACGATGTCGCGAAAGCCCTGCTTGAGCAGCTCGGCCGCGGCCGCAACCCCGCCGAACCCGGCCCCGATGATGGCGATCCTGGTCATGCTGTTCTCTCCGTGGTCGACGGCCTGCGGATCAGCCGCAACGCCGCCGGTGCGCTAGGCGGTACGACCGGGCTCCGCGGTGCCACCGGAGCCACCGCCTCGTAGGCGAGACCCGGCGCCGGCCGCGGATCCGCCTCCCCCGCGTTCGGCCACAGCGCGATCGCCCGCTCCGCCAGCGCCGTGATCGTCAGCGACGGGTTCACCCCCAGGTTCGCGGCGATCACCGACCCGTCGATCACGTGCAGCCCCGGATGACCGAACAGCCGCTGGTACGGGTCGACCACCCCGCTCCCCGGATCCGCACCGATCGCGCACCCGCCGATGAAGTGCCCGGTCACCGGACGCCCGGCCAGCTCGGTGTAGGCGCCGAGCGGCACGCCGTCGATCTTCTCCGCGGTGCGCCGGGCCACGTCGTGCGCTGCCGGGTTCCACGTGGGGTTCGGCTCGCCGATGCCCGGCCGGCTGGTCAGCCTGCCCCGCGTGCGGTAGAGCGTGATCGAGTTGTCGAGCGGCTGCATCGCCAGCAGCACCACGGTCTGCCGCGACCAGTCCCGCGGTGACAGGTACAGCCGCAGGTCCCGGCCGGCCCGCGCGAGGCCGCCGAGCGCGACCCGCCAGCGGGACCGGCCGCCGGTCTCACCCACCAGCACGGTGGCGAGCAGGCTCAGCAGGTTGCTGCCCGGCCCGTACCGCACCGGCTCGACGTGCGTCACCGGATCGGGGTAGATCGACGACGTCACCGCGACACCGTGGCTGTAGTCGATGTCCCGGCGGCGGGTGCGTGCACCCAGGATGGACTCCGAGTTGGTGCGGCTCAGCTCACCGAGCCGCGCCGAGATGCCCGGAAGCCGCCCACGATCGCGCAGCCGGTGCAGCAGCCGCTGCGTGCCGAGCGCGCCCGCCGAGAAGATCACCTGCTCGGCGGTGAACGTCCTGGTCCGCATGCCCCCCGTCCGCCGCGTCTCCACGGAGTACCCACCATCGGGCAGCGGCGTCACGGTGCGAACCGTCGTGAGTGGATGCACCACCGCCCCGGCCCGCTCGGCCAGGTAGAGGTAGTTCTTCACCGTGGTGTTCTTGGCGTTGCCCCGGCAGCCGGTCATGCACGATCCGCACAGCGTGCAGTTGCGGCGCGCGGGGCCGGCCCCGCCGAAGTAGGGGTCCGCGACCTCGGCGCCGGGTGCGTCGCCCGTTCGGGCGAAGAGCACACCCACGGGGGTACGGCGAAACGACTTCCCCACACCGAGATCGTCGGCGACCGCTTTCAGGGCCACGTCGGCGGCCGTCTCCACGGGGTTGACGGTCACGCCGAGCATCCGGTTCGCCTGGTCGTAGTAGGGCGCCAGCTCGGACTTCCAGTCGGTGATGCCCGACCACTGTGGATCGGCGAAGAACGCGTCCGGCGGCTCGTAGAGCGTGTTGGCATAACCGAGGGAACCGCCGCCGACACCCGCGCCGGAGAGCACCAGCACGTCCTTGAGCAGGGTGAGCCGCAAGATGCCGTAGCAGCCGAGGGCGGGCGCGTAGACGTAGTCACGCAGCCGCCAGGAGGTCTTGGCGAACTGGTCGTCGGCGAAGCGGCGCCCCGACTCCAGCACGCCGACCCGATAGCCCTTCTCGGTCAGGCGCAGCGCGGAGACGCTCCCGCCGAACCCGGAGCCGATGACGAGAACGTCGTAGTCGTACGCCATCGCCGTACCATCACACCGTTATTGGCAACATGTCAACAACGGGTTTCCGGTCTTGGCTCGCTGCGCGGAATCGCCCGTACGAACGGCTGCCATCGGAGCGGTTGAATGGCAGGGTGGTGCGATGACGGAGCTGGCTAATTGACGGAGCTGGCCAATTGACGGAGCTGGCTAAATGACGGAGCTGGCCATATGACGGAGCTGTCCTACGCCCGGCGCGGGTACGGTCCCCCACTTGTGCTGATCCACGGCATCGGCAGCCACTGGCGAGTGTGGTCACCGATCCTCGACGCGGTCAGCCGCCACCGCGACGTGATCGCCCTCGACCTACCCGGCTTCGGCGATTCCCCCGACTGGCCCTCAGCGACATCCCCGCCCGCCGCCTCGCTCCAGCCCGATTTCTCCCAGCCCGGTTCGGTGCCGCACCTCGCCGACCAGGTCATCACCTTCCTGGACGAACTCGGCGTGCACGAGTACGAAGTCGCCGGCAGCTCCCTCGGCGGTGGCATCGCCCTCGAACTGGGCCGGCGCGGCCTCGCCCGCCGGGTGACCGCCTTCGCCCCCGTAGGCTTCTGGCGCGGTCCCGGCCGCCGCTGGTGCCAGACCGTCGTCGGCGTCGCGCGGGCCGGCGCGGTGAGCCTGGGCCCCGCCCTCCCGCAGATCATGAACACCCGAGCCGGCCGTGCCGCCTTCTGCTCGGTCTTCTACGCCCATCCGGTCCGCCTGCCCGCCGGCGACTGCCTGGCCGCCGCCCGGGCCCTCGCGGGCGCCCGCGGCTTCACCGCCGCCAAGAGCAGCTTCGGCAGCCTCCGCCCGTGGACCTACACCGGCACCGGCGCACTCACCCGCATCCCGGTGACCATCGCCTGGGGCACCCGGGACGCCGTCCTGCCCTACCGCACCCAGGCCCGCCGCGCCCGCTCCGTACTACCGACCGCCCGCCACGTCCCCCTCCCCGGCTGCGGCCACCTCCCCTTCGCCGACGACCCGGCCCGCTGCGCCGAACTACTCCTGACACCCCACCCGTGACCGGCCCGGCCCGCACGTCTCCCGCGCCCCGCGCCGGGCCGGCACCCACCCCAGCGGCGCCGGGGTCACCTGGTCAGCCAGGTCACCAGCATGACCAGCAGGATCATCAGGCCGGCCGCGAGCGTCACCGCCGCCACCAGGGTGCTCACGCCGGACTCGGACCGCGCCGGCCGCTCGACCGGCGTGGCCAGGTTGCCGACCACGGAGATCGCCCGCGATCCCGCGGCGCGGAGCCGATCCCCCCAGGTCCGCGTCATCGGCCGTCCACTCCGGACATACAACGACTCCTCCGTGCACCGCTTCACTCGTCCGGTCAACGACCCATGGGCGCAACAGTGATGCGGCACGGGCGGGTTCGCTGCCACACTCATGCGTGCCGGGACACGGATCAACGGCGGAGGGGATCACATGGAACACCTCGCGGAGGCCGCAAAACTGCTGGCACAGGCCCAGAGGGTGGTCGTCTTCACCGGCGCCGGGATCTCGGCCGAGAGCGGCGTGCCGACGTTCCGCGACGCCCTCACCGGTTTGTGGGCACGCTTCGACGCCCAGTCGCTCGCCACACCGCAGGCGTTCCAGGACGACCCCGGCCTGGTCTGGGGCTGGTACGAGTGGCGCCGCCACCGGGTGACGAGCGTCCACCCGAACGCCGGACACGAAGCGGTCGCCGCGATCGAGGCACACTCCCCGCACCTCGACGTGATCACTCAGAACGTCGACGACCTGCACGAACGCGCCGGATCCACCCGCACCGTCCACCTGCACGGCAGCCTCTTCGCCCCACGCTGCTCCACCTGCGGCACCCCGGCGGAGCTTTCAGACCCAGCGGAAATTTCAGACCCAGCGGAGCTTCCAGACCCAGCAGAGCTTTCAGACCCGGAAAGCGCCGACCCGGACCACGGCGGCCGCCTCACCCCGCCCGCCTGCGCATCCTGCACCGGCCCGATCCGCCCCGGCGTCGTCTGGTTCGGCGAGGCCCTCCCCGAGTCAGCCCTGGAAGACGCCGTCCGCGCCGCCGCCGCCTGCGACGTACTGCTGACCGTAGGCACATCAGGCCTGGTGTACCCGGCCGCCGAGATCCCCCGCGTCGCCGAGCGCACCGGCGCCGCCGTCATCCAGGTCAACCCCCACCCGACGCCCCTGGACCCGATCGCCCGGGTGAACCTGCACGGCCCGGCCGCAACCGTCCTGCCGGCCCTGGTCGCGGCAGCCTGGCCGGAGACGAACGCCGGCGAAACACAGGCCGGCAGAGATTAGGCCCGCCCGGGAAGCGGCCGCTCCCGCAACGGCCCCTTGAGCACCTTGTTCGACCCGGTACGCGGCAACTCCTCCACCACCTCCAGGTAAACCGGGATCTTGTACGCGGCCAGCCGTCCCCGCAAACCCGCGAGCACGTCCCCCGGCTCCAGCCCCGCTCCGGGTACCGGCACGACGAACGCCCGCCCCACCTCGCCCCACTTCTCGTCCGGCACACCCACCACCGCGGCCTCCGCCACCCCCGGCTGCTCGAAGATCGCCGCCTCCACCTCGGCCGGGTACACGTTCTCCCCACCCGATATGTACATGTCCTTGGTCCGGTCGACGATCCGGAAGTGCCCGGACTCCTCCACCACGGCCACGTCCCCGGACCGCAACCACCCGCCGTCCACGAACGCCCCCGCGGTTGCCCCCGGGTCGTTCCAGTAGCCGGGCGTCACGTTCGGCCCGCGGACCAGCACCTCGCCCGGCTCACCGGGGGACGCCTCGGACAGGTCCGGCCGTACGCATCGCACATCAGTGAAGAACACCGGCAACCCCGCCGAACCGATGTGGTCGTGACTCTCCCGCGCTTCCAGGAAGGTCGCTCCGGGTGCCGTCTCCGTCATCCCGTACCCCTGACAGAACGTCAGTCCCCGCTCCTCGTAGGCGCGGATCAACGCCTCCGGCACCGGCGCCCCACCGGTCATCAAACACCGCACCGACGACAGATCCGCACCCGCCCACCGCGGCGACTGGGCCAGCCCCGCGAACATCGCCGACACCCCGAACATCCACGTGATGCGATGCGACGCGATCAGGTCGAAGCACCGGTCGACGTCCCAGCCCGGCATGATCACCGAGGTGCCGCCCTTGAGGAAGGTCGGCAGCAGGCACTGGTTGAGCGCCGCCACGTGGAACAGCGGCGCACTGACGAGCGTCACCTCGTCGGACGCGACGTCCACGCACACCAGCAGGTTGTACGCGTTCCAGATCAGGTTGCCGTGCGTGAGCATGGCGCCCTTCGGATGCCCGGTGGTCCCCGACGTGTAGAGGATGCAGGCCACGTCGTCCAGCGCCGACGGCTCACCGGTGAAGCCCGGCGAGGCGCCGCCGAGAAAGCTCTCGTAGGCGTCCAGGGAGACGGCCAGGGGCACAGATTCGGGCACCGGCCGGTCGTGGATCAGCGCCACCGCCCCACTGTGCTCCAGCTGGTACGCGATCTCCGGCCCGGTGAGCCGGAAGTTCAGCGGCACGAAGATCGCTCCGAGCGCGTACGTCGCGAACATCGTCTCGACGAACGCCGGGTGATTGGTACCCAGATAGGCGACGCGGTCGCCACGCCGGATCCCGGCACCACGCAGAGCCGCAGCCAGTCGGCAGATCCGTTCGTGCAGCTCACCGTAGGTGACCGGCTTTCCCTCAAAGATCAGGGCAGTACGCCCGGGCGACATCGCCGCCCGCCGCCCGGGCCAAGAGCCAAGTCCGGAATCACGCGGTCTTGAATTAGGCGGTCTTGAATCAGGCATAGTGCCGGTAGACCGGCCGCGCCACGCAAGCCGGCTTCGACGACCCGTCCACCTCGACCGTGAAGTCGAACGTGCTCTGCACCCCGTTGCCCGCCACGTCCTCGACGCTCACCACCTTGGCGTTCAGCCGGATCTTCGCGCCGACCCGCACCGGGCTCGGAAAACGCACCTTCTCCAGCCCGTAGTTGACGCCCAGCTTGATGCCCTCCACCGTGAGCAGGCTCGAGAAGAGCGGGATCACGAGCGACAGCGTCAGATAGCCGTGGGCGATCGGCCCGCCGAACGGCCCCGTCTTGGCCCGCTCGACGTCCACGTGGATCCACTGGTGGTCGCCGGTGGCGTCGGCGAACGTGTTCACCCGCTCCTGGGTGATCTCCAGCCACTCGGACGAGCCGAGGTCCTGCCCGGCGAGCGACTTGAGTCCTTCGAGGCCGTTCACAACGGTGGTCATTTCGTGTTCTCCCCAAAAAGTAGGCGGGCGGCGTTCTCTTTCAAGATCTTCGGGCGGACAGTGTCCTTCAGCTCCAGCCGGGCGAAGTCGGCGAGCCAGCGATCAGGGGTGATGACGGGATAATCCGAGCCGAACAGCACCTTGTCCTGGAGCAGGCTGTTGGCGTACCGGACGAGTTGCGGCGGGAAGTACTTCGGCGACCAGCCGGAGAGGTCGATGTACACGTGTTCCTTGTGCGTGGCGACGGCCAGTGCCTCGTCCTGCCACGGGAACGACGGGTGGGCCAGGATGATCCGCAGGTCCGGGAAGTCCACCGCCACGTCGTCCACGAGCATCGGGTTGGAATACTTGAGCCGGATCCCGCCGCCACCGCGGACACCGGCGCCGATGCCGGTCTGCCCGGTGTGGAACAGCGCCACCGCCCCGAGCTCCTCGATCGCCTCGTACAGCGGATAGGCGAGCCGGTCGTCCGGCGAGAACCCCTGGATGCTCGGGTGGAACTTGAACCCCCGCACCCCGTGATCGGCGACCAGTTGCCTGGCCTCCCGCACCCCGGCCAGGCCCCGGTGCGGGTCGATGCTTGCGAACGGGATCAGCGTGCCGGCATGCTCCGCACAGTTCTCGGCGATCTCGACGTTGGAGATCCGCGGATACCCGGTGGCGTGCTCGGCGTCCACCGTGAACACCACTGCCGCCATCTTCCGCGACCGGTAGTACTCAGCCATCTCGTTGATGGTGGGCTGCCGATGCCCCTCCGCCTTGAAGTATTCCGCGGACGCACCGAGCAGCGCCGGGCTCAGCGACGTGTGCCCGTCCCGGCTGACCTCGGCATGCGTGTGCACGTCGATCGCAACGAGCTCGTCAACGTTGATCATGAGATCGGCACCCCCGGAAATCATGAGCCCGGCACCCGCGGAGCGGGAATCCCGTACGTCTCGGGCGAAGCGCCGACACCCGACGCCCACTCGGCAGCGATGGCACCGGCAGTCCACCCGCCGTCGGCGAAGGCGACGGCCTTCTCCGCCGGATGCGCCCAGAGCGCCAGCCGGTCCCCGCCGATCCCGATCGCCTGCCCGGTCACGTCCTTGGACGCGTCCGACGCCAGGAACGTGATCAGCCCGGTCGCGTCCTCCACCGTCCCGAGCCCTTCGTCCCGGCGCAGCCACGCCGGATAGGGCTGCCCGGTCCGCTCCGCCTCCTCGATCACCGGGGCGAACGCCGGAATCGTCTTGGTCATCTCGGTGGCCGCGACGGGCACCACGGCGTTGACGGTGATCCCCGCACGAGCGAGTTCGAGCGCCCACGTCCGCGCCATCGCAGCGATGCCGGCCTTGGCCGCCGCGTAGTTGGTCTGACCGAAATTGCCCCGCTGCCCCGCCGGCGAGGAGATCAGGATCAGCCGCCCGCCGGTGCCCTGCTCGCGCATCCGGATCACGGCGGCCCGCGCACACGTGAAGGTCCCGCGCAGGTGCACGTCGATCACCGCGTCGAAGTCCTCGTCGGACATCTTCCAGAGCACCCGGTCGCGCAGGATCCCCGCGTTCGTCACCAGCACGTCAAGCCGTCCGAAGTTGTCCACCGCAGCCGCCACCAGCCGCTCCGCTGCAGCGGGCCCACCCACCGCCGCTGCCACTCCCACCGAGCCGGCAACCTCAGCCACCGCCGCGTCCACCACCGCCTGGTCGACGTCGTTCACCACCACCGACGCACCGGCCGCGGCAAGGGCCTTGGCATAGGCCAAACCGAGCCCGCGCCCGCTGCCCGTCACGATGGCGACCTTGCCGCTCAGATTCATGCACTTCAACCTCTCACAGATCCGGCCATCCCATCAGCAGGTTTCCTGACGATCAGGAATCCTGTCAATCCCGTAATCTGACGGCCCGCGCGAAAGTCCGCACCTCCCCAAGGAGCACCCGATGCCCTCGCTGCTGTACCTGGTCAAACAGCTCGAACTGGCGGTCCGCGCGGGCCTCGACGACCTGGTCCGTCCCGTCGGCATCACCGCGCTCCAATTCACCGCGCTGACCGTCCTCGAACGACACGACGGCCTCTCCGCGGCCCAGCTGGCCAGGGACTCCTTCGTCACCGCCCAGTCGATGGCCGACATGATCCGCACCCTGGAACACCGCGACCTCATCCGCCGCGAACGCAACCCCACCAATCGCCGCGAACTACACCTCCGCCTCACCCCCGAAGGCCGCGCACTCCTGGCCTCCGTAGCCACCCCCGTCCGCGAACTCGAGGCCCGCATGGTCGGCACACTCACCCCCCACGAGACAGCCGACTTCCGCCGAGCCCTGGTCACCGCGTGGCAGTCCCTGACACCCACCCTCACATCCGGTACCGCTCCTCAGTACCGCGCAAATCGCCAGTCCCCACGCCCGCCCGCTCACAGCGAGCCGGAGTGACGGGGCGCACATTTCGATACGAGACCGTTTCGTTTCACCACGGGCAGGCTTAGGGTTCTCGACGAATACGGAACCGTTCCGTTTCGAAATCGGGGGCAAGGACATGGCCACATCTCAAACCGAGCCGTCTCAGACGGAGCCGTCTCAGACGGAGCCGCCTCAGACCGAGCCGCCTCAGACCGAGCCGTCTCAGAGCGGGCATCCGCGGCGCTGGGCGATTCTCGGCGTGCTGGTCGTCAGCCTGCTCGTCGTGGTGCTCGACAACACCGTGCTCAACGTCGCGATGAGCACGATCGCCGACCCGGAGCACGGCCTCGGCGCCACTCAGAGCGAACTCGAGTGGGCGATCAACTCGTACACCCTGGTCTTCGCCGGGCTGCTCTTCACCGCCGGCATCCTGGCCGACCGGCTCGGCCGCCGGATCACCCTCACCGCCGGCCTCGTGATCTTCGGGATCGCGTCGCTGATCTCGGCGTACGCGGACACCGCCAACCAGCTGATCGCGGCTCGCGCCGTGATGGGTCTCGGCGCCGCCGCCGTCATGCCGGCCACCCTGTCGATCATCGCGAACGTGTTCGACCCGCGCGAGCGCGCACGGGCGATCGGCGTCTGGGCGGGTGCCGTCGGCCTCGCCGTCGCGGTGGGCCCGGTGATCGGCGGCCTGCTGCTGGAGAACTTCTGGTGGGGCTCGGTCTTCCTGATCAACGTGCCGATCGTCATCGTAGGCGTCACGCTGGTCGCCGTACTGGTCCCGGAGTCCCGTGACCCGAAGCCGAACCGCGTCGACGTGCTCGGCGTCGTCCTGTCGATCATCGGCCTGACGCTGCTCACCTACGGCGTGATCAAGGGCGGCGAGGACGGCTTCGGCGAGCTCGCGGCGTGGGGAACGATCACCGCGGGTGTGCTGGTCCTGGCCGGTTTCGTGATCTACCAGAGCCGGATCCCGTTCCCGTCGCTCGACGTGCGCCTCTTCAAGATCCGCCAGTTCTCGGCCTCGGTCGGCATCGTCGGCCTGGTCTTCTTCGCGGCGATGGGCTCGATGTTCTTCGGCGCGTTCTACCTCCAGCTGGTCCGCGGCTACGGCCCGCTGACCTCGGGCGCGCTGTTCGTACCGTTCGCTGTCGGCCAGATGGTGTTCGCGCCGCTCAGCGCCGGCATGGTCAAGCGGTTCGGCCCGAAGGCGGTCAGCACCGCCGGCCTGCTGCTGGTCGCGGCCGGCCTCTCCACCTGGCTGCTGATCGGCGCCGAGACCCCGATCTGGGTGGTCGGTGCGGCGTTCTTCGTGATGGGCGTCGGCATGGCCAACGTGATGCCGCCCGCCACCGAGGCGATCATGGCAGCGCTGCCGCGGGAGAAGGCGGGCGTCGGCTCGGCGGTCAGCAACACGATCCGCCAGCTGGGCGGGGCACTCGGTGTCGCCGTACTCGGGGCGGTGGTGTCCTCGGCGTACCGCGGTCACCTCGGCACCGCGACCGACGCCCTCCCGGCAGCCGCCCAGGAGGCCGCCCGCGAATCGGTGGCCGGCGCCTACGCGGTGGCCGCACAGGCCGGCCCGGCCGGCGCCGATTTGATCAGTGCCGATTTGATCAGTGCCGATTTGATCAGTGAGGCCAACAGCGCCTTCATCACCGCGATGCACTACGCCGCCGTCGGCACCACGGTGTTCGCACTTCTCGGCGCGCTCGTCGCAGCGATCTGGCTGCCCGGCAAGCAGGCCGCCAAGCCGGAGATCGCCAAGCCGGAGATCGCCAAGCCGGATGACACCAAGCCGGAGGACACCAAGCCGGAGGACGAAAAGCTGGAGGACGGGAAGCCGGGGGGCGCGAAGCCCGAGCAGGAGCCGAACGGCCTCGCGTTGGCCGACGCGTAACCCGTCGGTAACAATGACTGCCATGACCACGGCCAACGCCGCTGCCGAGGAATCCGCAGCAACCGGACCCGGTCAGGAGCGCAAAGCTCCTGGCCGGCCCCGCAACGCCCAGGCCGACGAGGCCATCCTCGAGGCGGTGCTGGCCCTGCTCAGCGACGGCCAGAGCGCGGCCGCCATCTCCGTCGAGGCGGTGGCGGCCAAGGCCGGCGTCGGCAAGGCGACGATCTACCGGCGGTGGCCCAACAAGGAAGCCCTGCTTGTCGACGCGGTGGGCGCGATGAAGGGCCCGTTGCCCGAGCTTGCGGGCCATTCCGTACGGGAGGACCTGATCACGCTGATCGCAGCCGGCCGCAGCCCGCTCGGCCAGCGCTACGGCAAGGTCACCGCCTGCCTGCTCCCGGAGCTGATCCGCGACGACGAGCTGGCCCGGATGTACCGGGCGGTGATCGAGCCCCGCCGCGAGGTGATGCGCCAGGTCCTGCGCCGCGGCATCGAGTCGGGTGAGCTCCGCCCGGACCTGGACGTCGAACTGTCCCTGCTGATGCTCAACGGCCCGTCGATGGTGCGGTCGATGATGCCGTGGAGCCCACCCGTCCCGGTTGAGGGCTTCGCGGAAAAACTGGTCGACGCCGTCCTGCGAGGCATGGCTGTCTGACACAGGCGCGCCCTGAAACGAGCCCGCTCGCCGTGATCGCCCATCGCACGCATTCCCATTCGCCAGCGAAAAGATAGCCGCTTTGGTGCAATCGGGACATGAGAGACCGTTCAGCCGGCAAACGCACCCAGAACGCGCTTGTTCCCGCCCGGACCGAGGTACGAGCGGCACTGCACGCCTGGCGGGACAGCCTCGTCGACCTCGGCGACACGAACCGGCTGATCAGCTTCCCGACCGACCACCCCGACCTGGTGGAGATCGTCGGCCCGGAGCCGGAGGCCGTCGTCGACGCCCTGCACCAGGGCTGGGAGTGCGCCCTGGTCGGCACCGGTGCCGACCCGGAACGGCACGCCACCGCCGACCAGGTGCTGCGTACCGAGCTGCCCGACCAGGCGCTGGACGCCGTGCTGCGCCGGATGCTGAAGAAGGCCCGCCAGGAGTACCTGGACCGCGGTGTGTCCGTGCTGCACCTGGTGCTCGGCCTGCTGCGCTGGCGGGACGAGAACGACGAGGCGTACGCCAGCCCCGTACTCCTCCTCCCCGTCGAGCTGGTCACCGCCGGCCCCGGCGACCCGCCGCGACTGCGGGTCCGCGACGACGAGATGGTCCTCAACCCGGCGCTCTCCATCCGGCTGCGCCGCCTCGGCCTGGAGCCGCCGGCGACCGGTCCCGACGTGGACGTCACCACGGTCTGGGCCGGGCTGCAGAGCGCTGTCGCCCGCCGCCGGGGCTGGCACGTCGAGCGCACGGTGTTCCTCTCCTACCTGACCTTCCACAAGGAGGCGATCTACCGGGACCTGCTGGTCAACGAGGACCGCATCCTCGGTCACCCGGTGATCCAGGCGCTCGCCACCACCGGCACCGGCCGGCAGACCGACGCGTTCCGGTTCAACCCGATCCCGGCCGACGAGATCGACCGGGTGGCCGCGCCGGAGCACGTTCCGCTGGTGCTCGACGCCGACGCCTCGCAGCGGGCCTGCATCGCCGCCGCGGTGGCCGGCCACAGCTTCGTGATGGACGGCCCGCCCGGCACCGGCAAGTCGCAGACCATCGCCAACATGATCGGCTGCCTGTTGCACGCCGGGAAACGCGTGCTGTTCGTCTCGGAGAAGGCCGCGGCCCTGGACGTCGTGCACCACCGGCTGGTGGAGGCGGGTCTCGACCGCTACGTGCTGGAGCTGCACGGGCACAAGGCGGGCCGCAAGGAGGTGGCGACCGCGCTGGCCGCGGCCCTGGACGACGGTCCGGCACCACGTGGCGGCCCGGGCGGCGGTCTCACCGGCACAGACCGCAGGGGTACGCGTGAGCGGCGCGAGCAACTGAGCGTGTACGCCGACGCGATGAACGAGGTCCGCCAGCCGCTCGGCCGCACCCTGCACGACGTGCTCGGCCTCTGCGCCCAGCTGGCCGAGGCCCCGGCCGCTCCGGTGCCGGTCATCTCCCCGGCCACCGTGACCACGGAGTCGGTCCGCCGGGTCCGGGAGGCCGCCGACCGCCTCTCCGCGGCCTGGCGCACAGCCGTGAGCAGCGACGACTCAAAACTGGGCGACACAAAACCGGGCGACACAAAACCCGGTGATCCAAAACTCGGTGATCCAAAACCCGGTGATCCAAAACCCGGCGATGACCTCCCGTGGCGGGACGTGATGAAGCGCGAGCCGCTCGACCCGGTCCTGTCCCGGGCCGAGCGCGCCCTGGCCGGCCTGACCCGGGCGGTACGCGACGGCAAGGCGCCGGCCGCGTTCAACCTGGGCAGCCCCGACGACGCGGGCACCCTGGCCAGGCTCTCCGCGCACGCCGGCCGCCGCCCCGAGCAGGTCCGCGACGACTGGCTGACCGCCGCCACCCTGGAGCCGGTCCGCCAGGCCGTACGGACGCTGGGCCGGGAACTCACCACGATCAGGGCCACCCGTGAATCCGCCACCCGTCGGGCCGGCGCCTCGTGGTCGGCCCTTCCGGTCCCGGCCGAGCTTCCCTCCGTACCCGATCTCAGTGGCCTGTTGCCGGAACCGGTTGATCTCGCACCGCTGACCGCCGCCGAGGCGGACCGGCAGGCGAAAGCCTGCACCGAGGCGGCCGACGAGCTGGAGCGGCACCGGGTCGCGATCGACAAGGTCACCGCCAAGCTGGGCCTGCCGAAGGCGGTGACGGTCGCCGACATCGGACGGGTGGCCGACATCGCCGAGCTGGGCACGAGGAAGCACAAGCCGGAGCCGTTCTGGTTCTCGCCGGGCGCCGCCGCGACCGTCGCCACCGGCTCGCAGGCCCTGCGCCGGGCGCTGGAGAACCTGGTCGCCGCCGAGGTGCGCGCCCGCCCGTTCTTCGCCGAGGCGATCCTGACCCAGCCGGTCGAGGAGCTCGCGGACCGGTTCGCCCGAGTGCACCGGGGCCTGCGCAAGATGCTCGGTGCCTACCGGCGCGACCGGCGGATCGTCGCGGCGTTCGTGCTGCCCACGGCCGCGGTGCGTGACGCGCTGCCGCGCCTGGAGACCGCGGTGGCCTGGCAGCGTGCGCGGCAGGATCTCACAGCGGCGGAGCAGACGTACGGCCCGGCGCTCGGCCGCTACTGGAAGGGTCCGGGTACGGACTTCACCGCCATCGACGAGGCACTGCAGGTCGTCGAGCAGGGGCTGCGCTCGGCTCCTCCGGCGGCGGTGCAGGCCGTCGCCGCGTACGTCTGCGCCAAGTCCCCGGACGCCGAACCGGTCCGCCTGGCCACCGCCGCGCGCGACGCCGTGCTCGCCGGCAAGCCGGGCCCGTTCGCCGCGGACCGCCCGGAGCTGGTCGCCGGCTCGATCGACGCCGCTGTCACCTGGCTCCGGTCGCACGCCACGGCCCTGGCAGCGGTCGCCGCCGTGGTGCACGCCTACGACGTGGCGACCGGGCGGTCCCTCGATTTCGCCGAGGTGAGCCTGCTGGGCCGGCTCCGGCAGGAGGTCGCCGACGCGGAGGCGGCGCTGTCCACGAGCGCCGGCGAGTTCACCAAGGTGTTCGGTGATGCCTACAAGGGTGGAGAGACCGACGAGGACGCCCTGACCGCCGCTGTGGATTGGGCGGCCACCGCCCGGACGCTGCTCTCCGGTTCGGACGCGGCCCTCACCAAGCAGCAGGCGGCGGCGTTGCGCGAGCTGCGGCCGGTCTCCGGGTTGTCCAAGCTGGCCGAGCAGTGGGCCGCGGCCCGGCAGGCCGTCCTCGAGGCGTTCGCCCCGGCCCGCCGCGCCGACCTCGGCAAGCTGCTCGGCGACCCGGAGAAGGCCCGCGTCTTCCTGCAGCGGATCCGCTCCGACGCCGGCGGCCAGGAGGAGTGGTTCGCCGCGCAGGACGCCCGCGCCGTGCTCAGCGGGTACGGCCTGGACGGCGTCGTGGAGTTCTGCGCCGACCGCAGGCTCACCGCCGAGCAGGTCCGTCCCGCCGTGGAGCGGGCCCTGTTCCGGGCGTGGGCCGACGCGGTGATCCAGTCCGACCAGCGGCTGCGTCCGTGGCGGGCCGCCGACCGGGACCGGCTCGTCGCGGAGTTCCGCAGCCTGGACAGCAAGCTCACCGCCACGGCGGTCGGTGACATCGCCGAGGCGGTGGCGTCGCGCCGCGCGGCCCTGGACAAGACCGCCGACGACAGAGCCGCCGACAGCGGCATGGGGGCTTCCGCTGATCTGGTGCGCCGGGAGGCGATGAAGGCCAGCCGCCACCTGCCGGTCCGTGACCTGATCGGCCGGGCCCGTGACCTGGTTCTCGGACTGCGGCCGTGCTTCCTGATGTCGCCGCTGACGGTGAGCCAGTCGCTGCCTCCGGACATCCGGTTCGACGTGGTGATCTTCGACGAGGCGTCCCAGGTCACCCCGGCCGACGCCATCAACTGCATCTACCGGGGCACCGCGCTGATCACCGCCGGTGACGACCGCCAGCTGCCGCCCACCTCGTTCTTCGACCGTGCGCTCGGCGGCACCGAGGGTGGTGCCGGCGACGAGCCCGAGCACGAGCTGCCGGTGCTCGACTTCGAGTCGGTGCTGGAGCTGGCCAAGGGCTGCGGCGCGTTCGCCAGCCTCGGCCTGAACTGGCACTACCGCAGCCGGCACGAGGCGCTCATCGCCTTCTCCAACCACGCGTTCTACCAGGGACGGCTCAGCGTCTTCCCGAGCGCGAACGCGGGCGGGCCGGACACCGGTGTCGCGCTGATCCCGGCGGGTGGTGTCTACCGGCGCAGCAGCACCCGGGACAACCCGGTCGAGGCGGACCGGGTGGCCGAGCGGATCGTGCACCACTTCACCACCCGTCCCGGCCTGTCGCTGGGCGTGGTGACGTTCTCGGTGGTGCAGGCCGAGGCGATCGAGCGGGCCGTCGAACGGGTCGCGGCCGGCCGCCCCGAGCTGGAGCGGATCCTCGACGACGACCGGCTGCACGGCTTCTTCGTGAAGAGCCTGGAGGCCGTGCAGGGCGACGAGCGCGACGTGATGATCTTCTCGATCGGGTACGGCTTCGACGAGTCCGGCAAGATCAGTGCCAACTTCGGCGCCCTGAACCGGCCCAACGGCTGGCGGCGGCTCAACGTCGCGATCACCCGGGCCCGCTACCGCGTCGAGATCGTCACCTCGATCACCGCCCGCGACGTGCCGGAGACCGACAACGAGGGCGTACGCCTGCTCGCCTCCTACCTCGACTACGCGGAGCGGGGCCCGGCCGCCCTGGAGACCTCGGTCCCCGAGCGTGCCGCCGGCGTTCCCGAGGGCCCGTTCCAGGAGTCGGTGCTGGCCACCGTACGGTCCTGGGGCTACCCGGCCTACCCAGCCCTGGGCTGGGCCAGCGGCCGCGTCGACCTCGGCGTGCGGCTGCCGGACCAGGCCGAAGCGGGGTACGCGCTCGGCATCCGCTGCGACGGCGCCGCCTACGGTGAGTGCGCGGCGGCCCGTGACCGCGACCGCCTGAGCGAACAGGTGCTGCTCGGCCTCGGCTGGAACCTCCACCGCATCTGGGCGATCGCCTGGTACCGCGACCGCGAGGGCGAGGAGGCCCGCCTGCGCGCGGCCCTCGAACGCGCCGCCGGCCACCGCAAGCCCCTCCCCGACCGGCACACCCCCGCCACCCCCCTCCCCGCGGTGTAAGCCCCGGCTGGCTCCCAGGGGTGCCTCACGGCCGTTTTGACACCGCTCAGAGCCAGCCGGGGACTTGACCTTGACGGGCGGGCCGGCGGGGTCAGGAAGGCGGCGGGGTCAGGGAAGGCGGCGGGGTCAGGAAGGCGGCGGGCGTCAGGAGGCGGCGGGCGTCAGGAGGCGGCGCGGTGCCAGAGGTCGGCGGGGGAGGCGGCGCAGAGGTCGGCGAGCTGGGCGGCCACGGTGGCGGGATCGGCGTCCGGGCGGAGGCGCCGGATCCGGTCGGCGTCCAGGGGCGGCACCTCGACGTGCGAGATCAGCGGGTGGAACGGGCGCCGGTCCACCTCGCCGGCGCCGAACAGCGTCTCGGCCAGCTTCTCCCCCGGCCGCAGCCCCGTATAGCGGATGGTGACCGGCGTCGGCGCCAGCTGGGACATCTGCCGGGCCACCTCGGCGATCCGCACCGGCTCACCCATCTCCAGCACCAGCGCCTCACCGTCACGGCCGATCGCCGCCGCCTGGATGACCAGGTGCACGGCCTCCTGGGTGGTCATGAAGTAGCGGGTGACGTCGGGATGGGTCACGGTGACCGGGCCGCCGTCGGCGATCTGGGCGCTGAACGTGGTGAACACCGAGCCGCGGCTGCCGAGCACGTTGCCGAAGCGGACGCTCAGGAACGTGCCGGGACGGTTGCCGGCGGTCCAGGCGGTGAGCCGTTCGGTGACGCGTTTGGCGTACCCGAGCACGCTCGTCGGGTCGGCGGCCTTGTCGGTGGAGATGTTGACGAACCGTTCCACGTGCTCGGCGGCGTCCAGGACGTTGAGGGTGCCGAGCACGTTGGTCTTGAACGCCTCGCCGGGATGCCGCTCGAGGAGGGCCAGGTGCTTGAGGGCGGCGGCGTGGAACACCACCTGCGGCCGGCGGGTCCGGAAGATCGTCCGGATCTGCTCGGCGTCGCGCAGGTCGGCCAGGATCACCGCCGGATCGTCGAGCCGGCCCCGGGCGTCGAGGGAGAGCTGGACGGCCTGCAGCGCGGTCTCGTCGCGGTCCAGCATCATCAGCTCGGCCGGGTGGAAGTGGTGGATCTGGCGGCACAGCTCCGAGCCGATCGAGCCGCCGGCACCGGTGACCAGCACCCGCTTGCCGGTGAGGTACCCGGCGATGGCGTGCAGGTCGGTGTCGATCTGGTGCCGGCCGAGCAGGTCGGTGACCTGCACGTCGCGGATGTCGTCGACGGCCACCGGGTGGTCCATCAGCTCGCTGACCGAGGGCACCACCTTGAAGGTGGCGCCGGCACCGACGGCCCGGTCGCGGATGTCGCGGACCAGTTCGGCCTCCGCGTTGGCGACCGCGAAGACCAGCACCGACGCACCGGTCCGGTCGAGCACGGCGGGGATGTCCAGGCGCGATCCGAGCACGGGTACGCCCAGCACGTGCAGCCGTCTCTTGTGCGGATCGTCGTCGATCATCCCGACCGGCAGGTACCGCCCGCCCCGGTCGTGCAGCATCGACCGCAGCAGCAGGATGCCCGCCTCGCCCGCACCGAAGAGCAGCACCGGGGTCGCGGTACGGACGTCCGGCCGCTGGCGCCGGGACCGGTAGGTGCGGAGCACGTAGCGGAAGCCCAGCATGAGCAGCAGCGCGACGGCACCGCCGACGACCGGTGCGCTGGCCGGAACCGGGTGCCGCGACAGCAGCACGTCGACGACGAGCAGCCCGGCCCCGGTGGCCACGGTGGTGGCGGCGACCGCCCGGACCTCGTCGAAGCTCGCGTACCGGTAGCGACCGCGGTAGAGGTGCCGGGTGTGGCCGATCGCGGCCTGCAGGACGACGGCGAGCAGCGCGGCGGCGACCGTACCGGCGATCCGGTCACGGTTCAGCGCACCGTATCGGGTGAGAACCGCGATCAGCAGCCCGGCGGCCCAGGCGGCAGCGTCCACCACCAGCGGCAGGATCCGGCGATGGCGCATCACGCGAGCGCGTACGGCGTACCAAAATTCGGGGTACCAAAGCTCGCCGTACCAGAACTCGGGCCTTCTGAGAAACACAGGCCGCCCCTCCACGCCCAAGCCGGTGGGGCGTCAGTTTATCAATGCTTTTCAGGATAAATAGGATTTTCTCGAATGCGGCACTCGGTGGTGGAGACCGCCATATCGTGGCAGTGGCCACCGAACGGGGGATCTGAACGGGGAGGCCTGACCGGGGAGGTCTGCATGGGCCTACGCGACTATCTCCGGGTCGCCAAGAGACATTGGTGGCTGGTGGCCGTCTCGCTCTTCCTCGCTCTCGGCGTGGCTCAGGTGGTGAACATGCGGACCACACCGATGTACGCGGCCAACGTGACGTTCTTCTTCAGCGCCCCGTCCACGGAGACCGCCGATCTCTACCCGGGGACCATGTTCTCCACGAGCCGGATGGCCACCTACGCCGAACTGCTCGACAGCGACCAGATCGTGGCCCCGCTCATCACGTCCGGCCGGGTCGACCTGGACGCCACCGAGCTGCGGGAGCGGATCAGCGCCGAGGCCATCGCCGACACCGTGATGCTCCAGGTGACGGTGGAGGACGAGTCCAGGACGGGTGCGATGACGCTGGTCACTGACGTCGCCGGCCAGTTCGAGACCGTGGTGGAGAACCTCGAGACGAGCGCCGACAACGACGGCCCGGTCGTACGCGTGGAGATCGTCAACGGCCCGCACCTGGAGGAGGACCCGGTCGCCCCGCGCCCGCTGGACACCTTCGCGCTCGCGCTGATGGCCGGCATGATCGTCGGCGCCGGCTCGGCGGTGCTCCGCGAGGTCTCCGACGCCACCGTTCGCGACGCCGACTCGCTGCAGGCGCTGGCCTGCGCACCGGTGCTGGCCCGGGTGCCCGCCGACCGCCGGGCCCCGTCGGTCGGCCCGTTCGTGTCGGAGAGCCGGTCACCGCGTACCGAGGCGCTGCGCCAGGTGCGCACCCTGATCCAGTCCGCCGCCGCCGGGACGTCGCTGAAGACCCTCGCGGTGACGAGCGCGGTACCCGGTGAGGGCCGCTCAGCGACGGCGTGCAGCCTGGCGCTGCTCTTCGCCGAGACCGGGCAGCGGGTGCTCGTTGTCGACGCCGAGCTGCGCCGCCCGCGGCTGGCCAAGTTCCTCGGCCGCGACGACGCGGCCGGGCTGAGCACCGTCCTGAACGGCTCCGCCACCGTCGACGAGGTGATCCAGCCGTGGGGTGTCGGCCTGTGGCTGCTGGCCGGCGGGCATCCGCCGCCGAACCCCAGTGAGCTGCTCAGCTCACCGCGGATGACCGAGGTGGTGGACGAGGTACGCCGCCGCTTCGACGTGGTGATCTTCGACTGCCCGCCGCTGCTGCCGGTGACCGACGGCGAGGTGGTCGCGGCCCGCGCCGACGGCGTCCTGCTCGTGGTCCGCTTCAGCCGGACGACCGGGATGCAGGTCACCGCCGCGGTCCGCTCGCTGAACGGGGTGAAGGCGACGCTGCTCGGCTGCGTGCTGAACATGGTCCCGGGCAAGGGCCCGGAGGCGTTCCCGCATTTCGACGACTATGTCTCCCCGCGAACCCCGGCCCAGCGCCGCCCGGGATTCAAGCCCAAGTGGTGGTCACGGGACCTGATCGGAGCGATGCCATGACTACCCCCGGCGGTCTGCAGAACGAGACCGAACGGCAGGTGCCCGGCGCGATCGCCGAGGTCTTCCAGAACAGTACGGACGACCTGCCCACGCGCCTGGCGAACATGGCGCGCTATGCCCGCCGCTCCCAGGTGACCCGGTTCGCGGCCCTCTACGAGCTGTTCAAGTTGTGCCTGCCGGTGAAGGGCTCGATCGTCGAGTGCGGTGTCTTCCGTGGTGCCAGCTTCATGACGTTCGCGCAGCTCAGCGCCGCTCTGGAGCCGACCAACCTGACCCGCCGGATCTACGGGTTCGACTCGTTCGGCGGCTTCCCGTCGGTGTCGTCGCAGGACCGCCCGGAGACCACCGAGGTGCGTGCCGGCGACCTCGCCTCGGACAGTTACGCCGAGCTGTCCCGGCTGCTGGAGATCTACGACACCGACCGATTCCTCGGCCACCTGCCGAAGGCGCGGCTGATCCGCGGCGACGTCACCGAGACCATCCCGCAGTTCGTGGCGGACAACCCGCACCTGGTGATCAGCCTGCTCTTCCTCGACCTGGACCTGTACGAGCCGACGATCGTGGCGCTGCGCAACCTGCTGCCACGGCTGCCGCGCGGCGCCGTTCTGGCCTTCGACGAACTCGACAACCCGCTGTGGCCCGGTGAGACGGCCGCGGTGCTCGACGAGGTCGGCCTGAACCGGCTGGAGCTGCGGCGGTTCGAGTTCGACCCGTACATCGGCTATGCGGTGATCTGAAATGGAGCTCGATTCAAACAACACCGACTCGAACAACACCGACTCGAACAACACCGACTCGGGTAACACCGACTCGGGATCCACCGCGCGTGCTGTCCGCGCGCACGTCCTGCGGATGACCAGCAGCGGCCGCAGCTCGCACGTCGGCTCCGCGCTCTCCTGCGCGGACCTGCTCGCCGTCCTCTACACCGGCGTGCTCGACGTCGATCCAGCCCATCCGCAGTGGCCTGACCGGGACCGGTTCGTGATGAGCAAGGGTCACGCCGGCGCCGCCCTGTACGCCGTCCTCGCCGAGCGCGGCTTCTTCGACCAGGCCGTCCTGCACCGGCACTACCAGAACGGCTCCTATCTGTCCGGGCACGTCAGCCACGTCGGCATCCCCGGCGTCGAGTTCTCCACCGGCTCGCTCGGGCACGGCCTGCCGGTCGGTGCCGGGCTGGCCTGGCGGGCCCGGCAGACGGGCCGCTCGTGGCGCACCTACGTGCTGCTCGGCGACGGCGAGTGCGACGAGGGCAGCGTTTGGGAGGCGGCGATGTTCGCCGGCCACCACGAGCTGTCGAACCTGATCGCGATCGTCGACCACAACAACATGCAGTCGCTCGGCACGTGCGAGGAGACGCTGCGGCTGGAGCCGTTCGCGGACAAGTGGCGCGCGTTCGGCTGGGACGTCGCCGAGGTGGACGGCCACGATCACGCCGCGCTGACGGGGGCGCTGCGCGTCCCACGGGGCGCTGCACCGAGCCGGCCCCGCTGCGTGCTCGCCCGGACGACCAAGGGCAAGGGCGTCTCGTTCATGGAGGACCGGGTGCTCTGGCACTACCGCCCGCCGTCGCCCGAGGAACTGGACCGGGCCCTGGCGGAAGTGGGGCCGACGTGAGGAACCGCTTCTTCGCCGGCCTGCTGACCGCCGCGCTCGTCGACCCGGATCTCGTGCTGATCACCGCTGACCTGGGTTTCGGGGCGGTGGACGAGTTCGTGGCCGCGCGGCCGGGGCAGTTCCTCAACGCCGGGGTGGCGGAGCAGAACATGGCCGGGCTGGCGGCCGGGATCGCGCTCGGCGGCGGCCGGGTCTTCACCTACTCGATCGCCAACTTCCCGACGCTGCGCTGCCTGGAACAGATCCGTAACGACATCTGCTACCACCAGGCCGACGTGACGGTGGTGGCGGTGGGCGGCGGGCTGGCCTACGGCGCGCTCGGCATGTCGCACCACGCCACCGAGGACCTGGCCATCATGCGGGCACTGCCGGGGATGGCGGTCGCGGCGCCCGGCGACCCGGCCGAGGTCGACGCGGTGCTGGACGACCTGCTGACCTCCGGCGGCCCCGCCTATCTGCGGCTGGGCAAGACCGGCGAGCCGAGCGTGCACCCCGGCCCGGTGTCCGCCCCGCGCGGCACGTCTCTTCTTCTGAACAGCGCCGGTCTTCCCCTGAACAGCGCCGGCTCGGGCGGCGGCGAGATCCTGCTGTGCAGCACGGGCGCGATCCTCGACGTGACCTGCCGCGCCGCCGACCTGCTGACCAGCGGCGGAATCCGCGCGGACGTCCGGTCGTTCCCCTGGCTCGACCCGTTCGACACCGCCGCGATCCGGGAGGCGGCGGCACAGTACGCGGCCATCGTCACGGTCGAGGAGCACTCGATCGTCGGCGGGCTGGGCAGCGCGGTGGCGGAGGTGCTCGCCGAGACGGCGGCCGGCGTCCCGCTGATCCGCGTGGCGCTGCCGAACCAGTCGTCCTCCGTCGTCGGGGACCAGGATTTTCTGCGCGGCGCGTACGGCCTCGACCCCGAGTCGATCAGCCGGCGCGTCCGTGACCATTGGGAGGCCCACCGTGGACTGGCGAGTCAGGTTCGTTGACTACCCCGAGCAGTGGCGGCGGCAGCGGGAGGAGCTGCTGCCGATCATCGAGGGCACCATCGCCCGCGGTGATCTCATGCTGCGCCAGGAGCTGCGCGACTTCGAGGCGCACCTGGCCCGGTTCAACTCCTCGGCCCGGGCCGTCGGCGTCAGCAACTGCACCGACGGGCTGAGGCTGCTCGCGCACGCCCTCGACGTGGGGCCGGGCGACGAGGTGGTGACCGTGGCGCACACGTTCATCGCCACGATCTCGCCGTTCGTGCTGCGCGGCGCCACCCCGGTCTTCGCCGACATCGGCCCGGACCATCTGATGGACACCCGGGAGCTGGCCGAGCGGGTCACCGAGCGGACGAAAGTGATCATCCCGGTGCACCTGAACGGCCGCACCGTCGACATGGCCGAGGTGACCAAGGTGGCCGACCAGGTCGGTGCGGTGGTCCTGGAGGACGCGGCGCAGGCCCTCGGTGCCACCGTGGACGGGCAGACCGCCGGCACGTTCGGACTGGCCAGCACGTACTCGTTCTACCCGGCGAAGCTGCTCGGCGCGCTCGGCGACGCGGGCGCGGTGCTGACCGACGACGACGATCTGGCCGACCGGCTGCTGCGGCTGCGCGACCACGGCCGCGTCGGCAAGGCCGAGATCGACGGCTGGGGCTACAACTGCCGCCTGGACAACCTGCAGGCCGCGATCCTGGACTGGCGTCTCGCTCAGCTGCCGCGCTGGATCGAGCGGCGGCGCGAGCTTGCTCGACGGTACGACGAACGCCTGCACGACCTTCCGGACCTGCGCATCCCGGTCGGCCCGGACTCCGACAGCCGCCGCCGCGACGTCTTCCAGAACTACCCGGTCACCACCGACGCACGGGATCGCCTGGTCGAGCACTTGACCAACGACGGGATCGAGGTGCTGATCTCGTGGCCGGTGCCGCTGCACAAACAGCGCGGCCTGGACCTGGAGCACTGGAGCCTGCCCCGCACCGAGGAGCTGTGCCGCCAGGTCCTCTCGCTGCCGATGCACCCCGAGCTCGAGGACTGGCAGATCGACCACGTCGCGGACAGCGTCCGCCGCTTCTTCGGCGCGGGATAGGGGCGCGGTCATGGAGAAGCCTTCCCACAGCGAGACGCCCGCCCTGAGCGAGACGCCCGCCCCGAGCGCGATGCCCGCCTTGAGCCCGATGCCCGCCCTGAGCGAGATGCCGTTTCTCAGCGTCGTGATCCCGTGCTGGAACGAGTCCCGGTTCGTCGCCGCGTTCCTGGACTCGGTGCTCGGCAACACCTACCCGGCGGAACGGATGGAGGTGCTGCTCGTCGACGGGATGAGCGACGACGGCACCCGCGAGGTGGCCCGCCACTACGCGATCCGCGACCCCCGCCTGCGCCTGATCGACAACCCCGGCCACAGCAAGCCGGCCGCGCTGAACCGGGGCATCCGGCAGGCCCGGGGCGACGTGATCATCCGGCTCGACGTGCACGCCGAATACCCGCCCGACTACCTGGAACGGTGCGTCCGGGCACTCGTGGACAATCCCGGCGCGGACAACGTCGGCGGCGTACGGCTCTCCCGCGCCCGCGACGACACGCTGCTCGGCCGGGCCATCGCCCTCTCCACCACGAGCGTCTTCGGCGCCGGGAACTCGAAGTACCGGGTCGGCGCCGACGGACCGCAATGGGTCGACACCGTGTTCGGGGGCTGCTATCGGCGCGACGTCTTCGACCGGATCGGGCTCTTCGACGAGCACCTCACCCGGGCCCAGGACCGCGAGTTCAACCAGCGGCTGCGCGCGGCCGGCGGGCAGATCCTGCTGCTGCCGGAGATCACCTGTACGTACTACGCGCGCAGCGACTTCCGCGAGTTCTGCTCGTGGACCGTCGAGGCGGGCTACTGGCCGTTCAAGGCGAGCCGCTCGGTCGGGCGCTGGATCGGCTCGTGGCGCAACGTCGTACCGCTCGGGTTCGTCCTGACCGTCGCGGCGGGTGCCGCGCTGTCGCCGGTGAGCCGCCCGGCACGTCGGCTGACGGGGGCAGTGCTCACCGCGTACGGAATGAGCGCACTTGCCTTCGCCGTGCGCGCGGCGAGGCAGCACCGCGACCCGGGCCTGGCGATCGCGCTGCCCGCGGTCTTCCTCACCACCCACGTCCTCTACGGGATCGGCTCTCTCAAGGCCCTGCTGGAGAAGACAGCGAAGTTGGAGAAGGCAGCGAAGTTGGAGAAGACAGCGACGTTGGAGAAGACAGCGAAGTTGGAGAAGAAGTGAACGAGGTTCTGCATTACTACCGCGGCAGGGTGGCGCTGCACGCGATCCTCAGCGGCTTGGGCGTCAAGCCGGGCGACGAGGTCGTGGTGCAGGCCTACACCTGCGCGGCCGTCATCGAACCGCTGCTGCGGCTCGGCGTGCGGCCGGTCTTCGCGGACATCGACCGGGATACGTTCGGCCTGGACCCGGATCGGGTGCGCGACGCGATCACCCCGCGCACCCGGGCGGTAATCGTGCAGCACACCTTCGGCATCCCGGTGCCGCTGGACCACATGCCGCCGAACATCCCGATCATCGAGGACTGCGCGCACATCACCGCGGGTGAGAATGACGACGAACGCAGTGTTGCCGCTTTCTACTCCTACGAATGGGGCAAACCAGTTGTCGCCGGGGTCGGAGGGACCGCGGTGGTGCACGATCCCGGGCTCGCGGCCCAGATGCGCACCCGCTACGACCGGCTGGGCCCGCCACCGCCACGCCGTGAGCTGCTGATGACCGCGGAGTACGCCGCCTACCGGATCGCGGCCGGCACCGGCGTCCTCTGGCGGCTGCGCTCCCTCTACCGCCGGCTCGCCGGGCTCGGTGTCGTCGTCGGCTCGTACGCCGCCGACCCGGCGGTGAGCCCCGAGTACGACTGGCGGATGAGCCGCACCGTGCGGTGGCGCCTGCCCGCGCGGATCGCGGCCGGGCGCGGCGAGACGGACCGCCGCCGCCGGGTCGCCCGCGCCTACCGCACCGAGCTGACCCGCCGCGGTATCCCGCACACCGCCGCCGACCTGCCGTTGCGGATTCCCGTGGTGGTCGCCGACAAGGAGCGTGCTCTGCGCGAGGCGGCCGCGGAGGGCGTCGAGCTGGGCGACTGGTTCGCCACCCCGGTGCACCCGCTCAGCGGCGCGGGCCTGGCCGCCGCCGGATACACCGAGGGCTCCTGCCCGAACGCGGAGTGGGCCGCGGCGCACGTCGTGACCATCCCGGTCCGGGCCGGCGCCGGGGTGCCCTCCATCTTCCGGCACGTCGGCTTCCTGGCCGGACGGGAAGCGACACGAGCCCATGTCTGAACCGTCACCCTCTGAACCGTCACCCTCTGAGCCGTCGCCCTCTGAACAGTTCCGCATCGTGGGGCGCCCCTTCAGCCGCGCGCAGATCGCCGCGGTCGCGCACCTGCACGCCACCGAGGTCGCCGAAGGGTTCCTGACCTCCCTCGGCGAGCCGGTGCTGCGGCTGCTCTACCGGCACCTCACCACCAGCAGGCTCGGCGTTCTCTACCTGGCCGAGCACGTACCGTCGGGGCGGCCGCTCGGCTACATCTGCGGCTCACCGGACACCTCGGCGCTGTTCCGGGAGTTCGCCCGGCGCCGGTGGGCGGCGGTGATCCCGCTGCTGCTGCCCCGGCTGCTGAACCCGATGAGGGCGTTCCGGCTCCTCGAGACGCTCGCCTACCCCGGCTCGGCGGATCCCGCCCTGCCCGCCGCCGAGATCATCAACTTCGTGGTGGTGCCGTCGCTGCGAGGGCGGGGCGTGGCCACGAAGCTCTACGAGCACCTCATGACCTGGTTCTCGGAGCGGGGCGAGACCGCGGTGAAGGTGGTGACCGGCGAGCAGCAGCAGCGGGCGCACGGCTTCTACGCCAAGACGGGTGCCGTACTGCACGGGCAGACGTCGATACACCGGGGAACGCAGTCCCGGGTCTACGTACAAGCGATTTCTTCGCTGGTGAAAGGGGAGAAATGACGGCACGGCACGAGTTCGGGAAGCGCTTGATGGACATCGCCGTGTCGGCGGTCGCGCTGACCGCCGCCAGCCCGGTGGCCGCCTTCGTGGCGTGGCGGATCAAGCGGGAGGACGGCGGGCCGGTCCTCTACCGCGGCACCCGCGTCGGCCGGTACGGGCAGCCCTTCGCGATGCTGAAGTTCCGCAGCATGGTGGTGGACGCGGCCAAACTCGGCGGCCCGTCCACCGCCGACGACGACCCGCGGCTCACCCGTACCGGGCAGTTCCTGCGCCGCTGGAAACTCGACGAGCTGCCCCAGTTGGTCAACGTGCTCGTCGGTGACATGAGCCTGGTCGGGCCGCGGCCGCAGGTCGCCTCCGACGTGCAGCGGTACTCCGCCGACGAGATGCGGCTGCTCGACGTACGGCCGGGGATCACCGACTGGGCGTCGATCGTGTTCCACGACGAGGGGACGATCCTGGCCGGGCACGAGGACGTGGACCTGGCGTACGACGAACTGATCCGGCCGGGGAAGATCGCGCTGGGCCTCGCGTACGTGGAACGCCGCAACCTGCGCACTGACCTGGAGATCCTCGGGCTGACCGCGCTCGCCCTGCTCGGCTACCGGCGCACCCCCGAGCTGCTGCAGCGCGTGGTGCCGCTCGACCTGGCGGACGTCCGCCCGGCGAACGTCCGACGGTGAGAGCGCTCCTTGCGATCGCTCCTGCGGGCCGTCCCGGCAGCCGTCCGGCGCGATTACGCCGGCACGCTGCTGGCGCAGTGGTTCGTGCTCGGCTCCGGGTTGTTCCTGTTCCACCTGGTCGCCCGCCGGGGCAGCGTCGAGGGTTTCGCGTACTACCAGATCGCCCGTGGTGTGGTGAGCAGCTTCCAGCCCCTGGTGACGGCCGGACTGGGGCAGGCTCTTCAGCGTTACCTTCCGCGTACCCAAGAAGGGTCTGCGTCTCTGGCTCGCCGGACCTTTCTGGCGCAGGCCGGAGTGACAGCGGTGTTCTCCCTGGCCGGCGTCGCACTCAGCCCTTGGCTCGCCCGGGCCCTCGGTCTCGGCGGCGGATCCGGCGCGGTCGGCGCGGTGCTGATCATGCTGTTCGGCAACAGCCTCTGCACCCTCGCCACCGCCGCGCTGCGCGGCACCCACCAGGTCGCCCGCTCCAACGCCATCTCGACCGTCGGCCTCGGCCTGGTCCCGCTGATCGCTTTCCCCCTCGCCGACCGGATCGACGACTTCCTCGTCCTCCAGGGCGCGGGCATGACGATGGTCGCGGCCTGGGGCGCGGGCACGGTCCGTCGCCGGCGCCCGGCTTCGCCGGCACCACACCGGACCTCAGAGCCAACCTTGCAGACCCTTTTCGCGTACGGGCTACGAAGGCTTCCCGGCGACATGGCCCTGCCCGCGCTCTTCACCTACCCCACCTTCGCCGTGGCCGCCGCCCTGCCCGGCGGCCCGGAGGCCGGATACGTCGGTTTCGCGACCTCGGCCGTCACCCTGATCTGCTCGTTCTTCGGCATGCTGACCCCGGTGCTGCTGCCCCGGCTCAGCCGCTTTTTTCATCGCACCGGCCCGGATCGCACCGGCCCGGATCGCACCGGCCCGGATGACGGCGCCACGATGCGCATGCTCATTCGGCTTCCGCTACTGGCCGCCGCCCTCGCCTCCGCCGCCGCCGGTGTCTTCGCCCTGATCGCACCCGCCCTGGTGAAGGGCTTCCTCGGACCGGAGTTCGCCGCCGCGGCCGGCGTGTTGCGCGTCGGCGTCCTGGCCGCGATCCCGCTCGCCGTCTTCTACGCCGCCCGGCCCACCCTCGACGCCCTGCTCGACACCCCGGTGATCAGCCGAGTGCTGCTCGCCTGCCTGGCCGTCCAGGTGCTGCTGACCCACGCCACCTCGGTCCTGCTTCCTCCCGCTCATGCCGCAGTGCTCTCCCTGTGCGCCGCCGCCACCATCCTCGGCGTCTGCTCCCAGCGCATGGTCATCCGTGCACTCCGATGACCATGCCCGCGCTCTCTCAAGAAACCGCCCGCCCCGGCATCGTGATCTACGTTTCGTTCATCACCGCGCTCGCCGGCCGCTTCACCCTGAACCGGCTCGGCCTCGAAGTGCCGGTGCTGAACGACGTCCGCGTGGTGCTCTTCCTGGCCGTCCTGATGTGCCTGATGCTCGAGGCCCACCGCATCGGCCCCCGCTCGGCGGCCGGCGGCTACTGCATCCTGCCGGTCATCGGCCTGCACGGCTACCAGGTGCTCTCCGCCACCTGGGCCCCGCCCGGCGCGGTCATCGGGCCGATGATCGGCGACCTGTGCGCCGTCGTGTTCCTGATCGTCGTCTACTACACGCTCGCCAAATGGGACCGCGACCACGTCACCCGGATCACCATCTACTGCTTCCACGCCGCCGCCTGGGTGTACTTCCTCGCCGCCTGCACCGGTCGCGGCCACGCCCCCGGCGGCCGCTGGGCAGCCCTCGGCGGCGGCCCCAACGTCTTCGTCCGCGTCATGATCCTCGGCGTCATCACGTCGCTGTACATCTACGGCCGCAGCGGGGCCAGCCTCCGCTGGCTGGTACCGATCCCCTGCTTCATGTTCGGCGCCCTCGCCTCCGGCTCCCGCGGCGGCATGGCGGCACTGGCCATCACCATCGCCATCGCGCTGCTCGCCATCCGCCCCAAACTCCGCTGGGACCAGCTCGCCAAACCCCTCGCCACGCTCGTCGTCCTGTCCATGGTCCTGGCGATCACCGCCGGCCCCGTGATCGCCGACTTCGTACAGTCCCGCTTCGTCGAAGCCACCGTCGGCCAGGGCTACACCTCCGACCGCGACGTGCTCTTCGCCTGGGCACTGCGGCTCTTCTGGCAGCGCCCCCTGCTCGGCACCGGCATCAACGGTTTCCACGCCATCGCCAACCTCGGCGAGGGCGAACGCTACGTGCACAACCTTCCGCTCTCCGTCGCCGCCGAAGGCGGCTTCGTCGGCCTGACCTTCCTGGGCCTGGCCTGGTTCACCCTCTGGCACGCGTACGCAAGAACCCCTCGCGCCCAGCGCGGCCCCGAAGCCCAGACGGCCGCCTACTGCGGCATCTTCATCGGCGCCACGTGCCTCTTCTCCGGCGACTACTTCGACGCCCGCCTGATGTGGGTGCTGCTCGTGCTGGCCGCGGTACGCCCCGCCCCACCAGCCGGCACCTCCGCCGCCGGTAGAATCGCCTACCCGTGGAGCCGAGCCTCAACCTGAGCGAGCCAGCTGTGCCCTCTCCAGCTGTGCCCTCTCCAGCTGTGCCCTTCCCTCTTCCAGCGGTAGCCCATCCCCCGATGCTCGTTGTTCCCTCGGGTGAGGTCACGCTGACCGACCGCCGCACCGAACGCCGCTGGACAGTCCCGGTCCCGTCCTTCCAGCTCGCCGCGACCCCCCTCACCCTCACGCCCGGCGGTCTTCCCGTCACCGAGGTCTCCTGGTGGGATGCCCTCCAGCTCTGCAACGCCCTCTCCGGCCGTGAGGGCCTCACCCCCGCCTACCTCTTCCTTCCCGCGGGTTCCCCAGCTCCCTCCGGCGCGCTCCCCTCTCATGACCAAGTCCCCTCTCATGACCAAGTCCCCGCGCATGGCCGGGTTTCCGCAGGTGGCCGGGTTTCCGCAGGTGGCCGGGTTTCCGCAGGTGGCCGGGTCGACAACGAAGATCGCCTCGACCCTGACGGCAGCCTGCGCCCCTCCCCCGACGAGCCGGGCGTCCTCTGGAACCGCTCCGCCGACGGCTACCGCCTCCCCACCGAGGCCGAGTGGGAACACGCCTGCCGAGCCGGCACCACCGGCCCCCGATACGGCGAACTCGACGACATCGCCTGGTACCGCCACAACTCCGGCGAGCGCCTCCACCAGCCCGGCGAGAAACAGCCCAACGCCTGGGGCTTCCACGACATGCTCGGCAACGCCTGGGACTGGTGCTGGGACGTCTACGACCCCGAGGTCTACGGCACCTACCGGGTACTCCGAGGCGGCGGCTGGTTCGACGAACACTGGAGCTGCCGAGCCTCAGTACGCCGCCGCAGCCACCCCAGCCTCCGCCTCGACGACGTCAGCCTCCGCCCGGCCCGCGCTCTGCCTGCCTGAACAACCAACCCCGCCGCGATCCGTCAAAGACGGCGCATGACGCAGACGACCTTGCCCAGCACGACAGCCTCATCACCCGGAATGACCTGATAGAGGGGGTTCCGAGGCACCAACTCGACCCGCCCGCCACGACGGCGCAGCACTTTGACCGTCGCCTCCCCGTCGAGCATGGCAGCGATGATGTCCCCGTTCTCCGCGACCGGCTGACGGCGCACCACCACCACGTCCCCGTCACAGATCGCCGCGTCGATCATCGAGTCACCCTTGACGTTGAGCGCGAAGAACGTGCCGTGCCCGACCATCTCCCGCGCAACGGTCAGATGGTCCGTCACATGCTCCTCGGCGAGAATCGGCGCACCAGCCGCAATGTCACCCAGCACCGGAACCGAGACCGCGCCGTCGCCCCGCTCCGCGTCCCGAGCCGCCGCCTTCCCGTTGCCGCGGGTACGCACATCAACAGCACGGGACTCGTTGGGACGACGACGCAGCAAACCGTGCCCCTCAAGGATCTTGAGGTGGTGCGACACCGACGACGGCGAAACAAGCCCGACAGCGGCCCCGATCTCCCGAACAGTCGGCGGATAACCCCGATCACGCACCGACTCCCGGATCACCGCAAGAATGCGCTCCTGCCGAGCAGTAACAGGCCGAGCGGTAACAGGCCTTGCGGTAACAGGCCGAGCTGGACCCTCACCGCTGTCGATACTCATACACCGCACCCTACCCCACGATTAGATCAGATGTACTAATCGCGACCGAAACCGCACGTTCGGGGGATCGCCCGCCTACACCGAAGACGGATTGCCGAGCCGCGTTCCCCCTGGTGAGATCGTCCGATGCCGACCATCTGGGAGTACGCCGAACAGGTCGCCGCCGGTGACACCGGCCGGTGGCAGGCAGCCACCCGCCGCACAGCGATCCTCCTGGCGCCCACCCACCCGATGATCGACCTGCCCCACCGGATGCCGGTGCACCAGGTACTGGTCCAGACCACAGCACTAGTCGTCCACGGCCTCGCGATGACCGCCCACACCCAGGGCCACATGGTCACCACCCGCGAACTGGCCGCCTGGGTCACCGACCACGCAGTACCCCCCATCCCCGCAACCCCCGAGCTCAGCCCCGAACCCTCCCGTCCCGAACCCGCCAGCCCTGCGCCCGCCAGCCCTGCGCCCGCCAGCCCCCAGCCCGCCAGCCCCCAGCCCGCCGCCGGCGCACCACCCGGCCGGCTGCTCGAGATCGCCCGGGCGGTCCGACGCCAGCAGGACGGCCTGGCCGCACTGCTGCGCGCGGCCGGCCACCAGGTGCCGGACCCAGGCGTACGCTCCCTGCGCCACCACTCCCCCGACCCGGTGATCCGCCAGTGGCACGACCTGGCCGACGTCGACGACGAGGACCTCTCCACACCCGGCGGCTTCCGCGGCCCCCTCCTCTGCCTGGGCATCGCCGCGATGGCCGACACCTTCGGCCCAGCGATCATCTAGAAGCAAAATCCACAGCCCAGACCCGGCGCTATCGCAGGGTTGGGGTCTCAATCTCGATCCCTCTGCGGTTCTGACCCCGCTGCGGTTCTGACCCCTCCGTGATTCTGACCCCTCCGTGGTTCTACCGCCCTCAGCGAACGAATAGGAGGAACAGGCCCACCCACGTGCAGCCGATCATGAAAAGGACCAGCGGAAGCTCGTCAGCCAGCACCTCGAGTGACGACCGACTCGGTTCAGCGGCGAGCGCTCGGTCGTGTGCCACCACTACGCCGATCACATGTCCGATCAGGATCAGCGCGATCTGAGCTCCGGTGATGACCTGCGGCGCGGGCGTCAGGTTCCATTCCGCGCCCGGCACTAGGCCCCACTGCTGGATCAGCAGAAGAAAGCCGCGCGGGCCCTCCACCAGCAGCAACGACAGGTAGTGGGCAAGCGTGTAGCCGACGGCGATCGGGATCAGCGACGCGGTCACGTCGAGGCGGCCCGCTGTCCATCTGACCGCGATCAGTACCAGCGCACAGAGCAGGATCAAACCGGCCGTGCCGAAGACGGCGGGACGACCGGTGCGCTCGACGAATGCGGTCCACCACGGCGAGGAGGAGGCGCTGTCGAAGACGGTGGAACCCCACCAGACCGCGAGGACGGCAGCCGCGCCAAGCCCAGCCGTCAGGCGAGCGATCCGGCGGCGCGGCGGGGCGACTGCGACTGTTCCTGGCTCGGCGCGCAGCTCGCCCAGCGACACGGCGCGCGGCTCGGCTCGCAGCTCGGCTCGCGGCTCGGGGGCGTCGCCGGGGAGGGGGGCGACGAGGCCGGAGAGAGGGGTGGGCCAGCGGAGCGGGCTGAGGCGGCCGGCTAGTTCGGAGTAGACCTCGAAGCAGTCGCCGCGGGAGAACCATTCCTCGCCGCGGACTGTTGCCAGGGTGAGTTGGCTCAAGGCGTACCCAAGAATCCAAAGACCGACCGCGACCGGATCGCTGTGATGGGGCACCACCAGCTCGAACCAGACAAAGCCCAGCAGGAACACCGCCGCCGGCCACGCCCCCGCGCTACGGCCGGGCGGTAGCGGGCGCAGGCCGGGCGGTAGCGGGCGCAGGCCGCGCGAAGGCAGCCGCAGCAGCACGAAGATCGTGCGCAGCGGGTTCACCAGCCGCCACACAGGTCCGAACGCGACGCTGACCGGAATCAGCCCCACCCAGAGCCACACGAAGAGCGCGTGCGCCGCCGGATTGTTCTCGCGCGGTCCGGCGATGGCGTTGCCGACGAGATAGAGCGAGAAGACCAGCACCGGATAGCGCAGCCAGTGCCCGTGCCGGAGGCTACGCGGTGAGCTCGCGGTCAGCCTGGGCTCACGCCACCAGAACGCCGTGACGAGGAACGAGACGACGACCGTGGCGGCGCCGGCCTGCAACACCAGGTCGAGCGGGAGCGGCAGGTCGGCTGAGCTACCGACGCCGTGAGCTAGAACGGTCACCGCGACCCGTCGGCGGCTCTGTCATCGGCGGTCATGTCATCGGCGGTCATGTCATCGGCAGCTGGGTCGGTGGCGGCTGGGTCGGTGGCGGCACCGTCGTTGGCCGCTCCGTCGTTGGCCGCTTTGTGTGCGAGGCCGCGGAGGACGCCCGCGCCGGCGATTGCCACGCCTGCGCCGAGGCCGAGTGCGAGGACGACCAGGATGCGTTCGAGGAGGGCTGGGCCGGCGAAGGGCAGTACCGGGCGGTGGAACGACGTCACGTCGGGTAGCACGAAGACCGCGGTCAGGGCGGCCCCGGCGCAGACCGCCAGAACGCCCGCGGCACGCCCCCGGATGGCGGTGATCGCGCCGCCGATGAGCAGGGGCCAGGCGAGGAGGTTGACGCCGGCCGCGCTGAGGAAGGTTCCGGCCAGGGGTGCTGACTCGACCGCGAGGGTCGAGCCGGCCACGTGCGTGATGGAGGCGGCAGCCGCGATCGTTCCGGCGGCGGCGAGCAGCAGGTCGGCGCGGCGCAGTCGGCGGGCCAGGAGTATGAGAACCACGCCGGTGAGGGCGGACGCCACCCACCACAGCGGCGCCAGCGGAGGGTTCTCGCCGGTCAGGACGCCGGTGACGGTGACGGGGATGCCGTTGGCGTCGAGGGGAATCGTCCACTCCACGGTCCGGCCCGCTGCAACGCGTCGGCCGTCCGGTGTTGCTCGTTCGTCGATCCAGGTCAGATCGTCGCCGGCGGCTATGACCGCCGGAGTAGCTGCTCCTCCCCCGGCGCTGACGGTGATCGGGCCGGTGGTGCCGTTGCGGAGCCGGAGCCGGGCGCCGTCCTCGATCGCCACGATCTCCAGGCCGGGGGTCGCGGGGCTGATCGACACCACGCTGCCCCGGGAGTCGGTCGCTGTCAGCCCGCCCGCATGCGCGGCGGCCGGTGCGGCGGTGGCGGCCAGCGTCGCCCCGAGCACCAGCGCCACCACGGCGAGGCGCCGAAACAGCTCGAGTTGGCGCAGCGCAAGCTGCCCGATTATTCGCAGCGCACACCGCTCTTGCAGTGCTCGCTGTCCCGATCGCGGCTGGGGTTTGCTCACTCCGGGAGGTGCTGGACGCTGCGGGCGACGAGTACGGTCGCCGCGCCGGTCAGGGCGGTGAGGGTGAGGAGGCCGGTGATCATGTGGATGTTGAAGCCGGTGCTGCCCTCCTGGATCTTGCCTACCAGCAGCAGCGTGCCCCACGTGGCGGGCGGGGCGATCAGGCCGAAGAGGAGCCAGCGAAGGTTGGCGGAGAGCGGGACCAGAGGCGTCACGATCCGCAGCACGAGTTCGATCACGAAGGCCGCACCGGCGACCGCGAGCGCCGGCCACCACGGGTCCTTGGAATCGAACATCAGATGCATGAGTACGGCGATGACCGCGACCAGGATGCTGGGCAGTCCGATCGGCAGTGGCCACCGGCGGCCGATGATCACGAAGGGGAGCAGCAGGAGGATCGTGCTGAACACGTACCCGTGGACGAGCTGCGCGTCGGGCGAGAAGATCGGTACTGTCTCGTTGCCGCTGCCCAGGTGGCGGAAGCCGATCGACGAGGCGTGCAGCGAGTAGATGTGCACCGGCAGCGCGGAGAAGAGCGTGGAGATGGCGACCAGGAAACCGCCGCCGACGCTGAGCCGGCGCTCCGGTCCGGTGGCGAGCATCAGCGCCGGGCCCATCGCGACGAGCACCATGCCGAGGATGATGAACTCGTGGCTCGGGCTGACGAAGATCTCCATGTCCCGCTCGATGCCGAACACGTTGTGCCACAACGTGTCCACTCCCCCGCCGACCAGCAGGAACGCCATCCCGGCCAGCGGAATGCGCAGCGCGTTCGGCAGGGCCAGCACGGACTGATAGGTGGGCACACCGGGCAGCCGGGAGCGCATGATCCAGAGCAGGGTGAACCCGGACGCGGCGATACCGGAGTAGAGCACGCCGTGCCACGGCGTCCAGAAGGTCTCCAGCTCCGGAGTGGTCGCGTGGGCGTACGCGTCCAGCTGCAACCCGATGACCAGCCATGCACTGGCGACCAGCAGTACCCAGCGCTCGCGCGCGGTGAACGCCACGGCCCCCGTTTGTGCGGGCTGTGTCTGTTCCACGGACGTCGTCACGATTGACACCCCTCTGATCGATCCGGCGATCGGTAACCTACATCGCCTCTGTTACATGGTTCGATCCCGTGTCGTAACTTGATCCCGGCGTAGGGCGGTTCGCCGGTAAAGAGGCGATAGATCCGGTTGGCGATAGATCCGGTTGGCGATAGATGGTCGCGGCTATCTCTGTAGCCAGGGTTATCTCTGTAGCCAGGGCTATCTCTCAGGGGCCAGGATTATGTCGAACTCGGTGCGGGACCACGGGCCGTCGAGCAGGCGACCGTCCGGGCCCGGGGTGCCGGGCGGCTGCCTCACAAAATCCTTGACCAGAGACTGCTTGACACCGAAGACGCTGTCGCGGGTCAGAAACTCGCATTCCCGTACGAAAATGTGGGTTGCCAGGGTGTGAAGCCCCTCCGCAGAAACCATGAAATGCAGGTGCGACGCTCGCATCGGTGATCGGCGGGTGGCTTTCAACAGGTCACCGACCGGTCCGTCATCAGGGATCGGGTACGGCGTAGGCCGCACACCCCAGAACGCGTAGCGCCCCGCCTCGTCGCTGAAAAGATGCGCCCGAGCTGCGACCCGGTCATCGCCGTACTGGACGTCGTAGAGCCCTTCCTCGTCGGCCTCCCACACCTCGATCCGCGCGCCGGGCACCGGGTTTCCGCTGGTGTCGGTGACCGTTCCCGCCACCCAGCAGGGCTCCCCCGCCGCACCACCGGCGACGTCACCGCCGATCGGCACCTCCGGCGAGCCCTCCACGAAGAACGGCCCGACGACGGTCGCCTCGGTCGCCTCCGTCGCCATCTCATTGCTTCCCGACTGGCTTCTCACCGTCTCGTTGTTGACGGTGATGGTCTGCATGGAGACACCCAGCACGTCGCTGAGCAGGATGAACTCCTGGCGCTTGGCGTCGGTGATCTCCCCGCAGCGGGTGAGGAACCCGATCCCCACCGCCCACTCCGCCTCGGTCAGACGGGTCTCGCGCACGAACGCGTGCAGGTGCCGTGTGAGCGCCTCCAGAAGTTCCTGAGTCCGACCGGACTCGGTGCCGGCGAAGGAGGCCAGCACTTCGTCGGTCAGTGCTTCCTCACGCGCGGCCTGCACAGCGTTGGCGCGTCCAGCAACGGCCTGTTCAGGATCGGCCTGTTCAGGATCGGCCTGTTCAGGATCGGCCTGTTCAGGATCGGCTTGTTCGGCGGGTGGGGGCGTGTTCGTCACGAGGCACCTCCGGTTTGGCCACCGAAAGTGTCATACCCGTGGCTTAGTGTCGAGACATGATTGAGCCGGTTACTCACACCCTGGAAGTTCCCGGTGCTGTCCTGCGCTATGACGTGCGCGAGCCGGCCCAGCCCTCCGACAAGCCACCGCTGATGCTGATCGCCTCTCCGATGGATGCAAGCGGCTTCGTCACGCTGGCGGGCCACTTCACTGACCGGACCGTGGTCACCTACGACCCACGCGGCACAGCGCGCAGCGAGCGCACCGACCCCGCCCCCGAGAGCACTCCCGAGCAGCACGCCGACGACGTCAGCCGAATCATCGAGGCGGTCCGCTCTGGCTCTGCTGGTTCTGGCTCTGCCCGTGCTGGTTCTGCCCGTGCTGGTTCTGGCTCTGTCGACCTCTTCGCCAGCAGCGGCGGCGCGGTGAATGCGCTGGCTCTCGTCGCCGCGCATCCCGATCTGGTGCGTGTGGTCGTCGCTCACGAGCCGCCCACCGTGGCGCTGCTCCCCGAGCGGGAGAACGCGGTCGCCGCCGTCCGGGGCATCCGCAGCCTCTACGAGCGCTCCGGCATGGGCCCAGCGATGGTCAAGTTCATTGAGATCACCTCGTTGAAGGGACCGGTGCCCGCCGGTTTCGCCGAGCAGCCCGGCCCCGACCCGGCCGCCTTCGGACTGCCCGCCGAGGACGACGGCTCCCGCAACGACGCCCTGCTCGGGCAAAACCTCGTGACCAGCTGCCTCTACGAGCCGGATTTCGACGCTCTGCGCGCCGCCTCCACCCGCATCATCATCGCCGTCGGCGCCGAGTCCGAGGACGAGGTCGCCCACCGCGGCGGCCGCGCCGTCGCCGAGCGCCTCGGCATCACACCCACGGTCTATCCGAGCCACCACGCGGGCTTCCTCGGCGGCGAGTACGGCCAGAAGGGAGACCCCGACGCCTTCGCGGCAGCGCTGCGCGCGTCTCTTGAACTGCACGTTTGATGACAGGTGAGCGCCGCTATCGCCGGGTTTTGAGGCGGTCCAGGGCGACGCGCGCGCTGGGGACCAGTCCACGCGGGAGGTAGAGCACGCACACCACCAGCACCAGCGCGTAAACGGCGTAGGACAGGACGCTCGGCGCGTAGTCCGGCATGCCCGGCTGAGTGCCCAGCGTGTTCAGCAGCTGGATCAGCAGCACGATTACTGCCGCGCCGACGATCGGGCCGGCGATCGTGCCGAGGCCGCCGACCACGGCCATCACCACGTATTCGATGGAGAGCAGCACCGGGAAGGAGCCAGGGGCCAGATATCCCAGGTAGAACGCGTAGACACCACCGGCCAGCCCGGCGAGCGCGGCGGAGAGAGCGAAGACCGCGAGCCGGTAGCCGCCGACGGGCACACCGCTGGCCGCGGCGGCGATCTCGCTCGTACCGGCGGCGCGCAGGCCGCGACCTGCGCGGGAGGAGACCACATTGCGCGAGATCAGCACGGCAACGGCAAGGACACACCAGGCGACGTACGCGTAACCGAGGTCCTCACGCAACTCGAAACCGCCGACCGAGAACCGCGGAATCCCCTGGAGCCCGATGGCACCACCCGCCCAATCGGCCTGAGCCAGCAGCGACAGCAGGATCAGCTGAACGGCGAGAGTCGCGAACGCGAGGTGATGCCCCCGCAACCGCAGCAGTGGGGCACCCAGGAGTACGGCTGCGGCTGCCGCGATCATCGGTGCGGCGACCAGACCCAGCAGCGGCGGTGCGCCATGGACGGCGAGCAGGCCGGCCGCGTACGCCCCGATCGCGTAGAAGGAGGCCTGCCCCAGCGAGACCTGTCCCGCGTACCCCATCAGCAGCGAAACGCCAACGGTGACCGTCGCAGCCAGCGTGAGCAGCACAAACGTCGCGAGATGGCGCTCCGGCAGGAGCGGCGGCAGCACCAGCGTGGCGAGCACCAGCGCCGCGATTTCCCAGCGCCTCACGGACCGCCCGGCGCCCACCGGGTTGCCGCTGGCCGCCGGGCTGTCACTAGCCGCCGGGCTGTCACTAGCCGCCGGGCTGTCGCTAGACGCCGGGCTGTCGCTAGACGCCGGGCTGTCGCTAGACGCCGGGCTGTCGCTTTTCATTGGACTGTCTCCGGGACAGGGCCGGTGCGGGTGGCCTGGACGATCATCACGGTGAGCATCAGCACGAGGGCTACCTCCACCTGGTAGGCGCCGCCGCCGTAGCCGGCGACCAGTGTTTGCGCTACGCCGAGCAGGAGGCCGCCGGCGAGTGCTACCACCGGGCGGGTGAGGCCGCCGAGTACCGCCGCGGCGAAGCCGTTGACGATCAGGGTGACGTCGCTGTCGAAGGTGACCTGCTGGACCGGGGTGGTGAGGACGCCGGCCAGGCCGCCGAGAGCGCCGCCGAGGGCGAAAGCGATCAGGCCCATCCGGCGCACGTCGATGCCGACGACCCGCGCGGCGTAGCGGTTCGAGGCGCACGCGGAGAGCGCCTTGCCCAGGTCGGTGCGGGCGAAGAACCAGCCCAGACCGGCGAACACGGGAACGGTCACGGCGAGAACCACCAGGTAGTGGGCCTGCAATCGGGCGCCTGCCACCTCGGCAACGCCGGGCACGCCCGGGAAGGAGCGTGGCTGATCACCCCAGATCAAGATCTCTATCGCGTACGCGAAGACACCCAAGCCGAGCGTCACGATCAGCGACGTTCCGGGGCTGGTGCCGGGGCGACCGATAGCGACCACACCGACCAGGAGCCCGGCGAGGGCGCCGAGCAGGACGCCGCCGAGTTCCGCGACACCGTGCGGGAGTCCCGCGCCGAGGAGCGAGGAGGTGAGCATGGCGGCCAGCACCGCGAACGCTCCCTGCGCGAAGTTGACCACCCGGGTCACGCGGTAGATCGCTACGAGACCGCTGGCGACCAGCGCGAAACCGGCGCCGAGTCCGAGGCCGGTGATGAGGTAGCCGATCAGGTCGCTCATCGGGCGCTCATCGGGTTTTCACCGGTGGCTACATGGCCACCGAGGTAGGCGGCGGCTACGCGTTGGTCCTGCGCGAGTTCCTTGGCGGGGCCGTGCAGAGCGATGCGGCCGGCTTCGAGGACGTAGGCGCGTTCGCACAGGTCCAGCGCCAGGCGGGCGTTCTGTTCGATTAGGAGGACGGCGAGTCGGCGGCCGGTGTTTTCTGGTCTGGCGCTGTGTTGTTCTGTGCTGTGTTGGCCGGCGCTGTGCTGGCCGGCGCTGTGCTGGCCGGCGCTGTGCTGGCCGGCGCTGTGTTGTTCTGTGCTGTGTTGGCCGGCGTTGAGGGTGAGCAGGTGTTCTATGAGGGTGGCCACGATCAGTGGGGCCAGGCCGAGGCTGAGTTCGTCCACTACGAGGATGTCGGGGCGGGCCATCAGTGCGCGGCCGATCGCGACCATTTGTTGCTGGCCGCCGGAGAGGGTGCCGGCTCGGCGGCTTCGGATGGGGGCCAGGTCGGGCAGCAGGTCGTAGATAGGGGTGGTGTCGCGGCCTTTGCGGCCGTTGCGCCAGCCGCCGAGGCGGAGGTTGTCGTCGACGGTGAGATCACCGAACATCTCGCGGCCTTCGGGAACCTGCGCGAGGCGTCCGCGCACGGTGATCGTGCCGGCCTCGATCCTGCCGTTTTCCGATCCGGCGGTTCCGGAGCCGTGAGCATTTGAACCGGCAACCCTTGAACCGGCAACCCTTGAACCGGGGCCTTTCCAGCCGCGAGCTCCCGACGCGCCTGCGCCGGGTTTGGCGGGGATGAGGCCCGAGAGGGCTTTGACCAGCGTGGACTTGCCTGCGCCGTTGGCTCCGATTAGGGCTACCAGCTCGCCCTCGCCGACTGTCAGGTCGACGCCGTCCAGCGCGGTGGCACCTGAGTAGCGGACCGTGAGGCCGGTGACCTCTACGACGGCGGTCACGGTTGTGGGCTCTTCCGGACGGTGGGGGCGTCGTTTTCCCGTACAGCTGCCTTGTGGTTTTGATCGGCTTGATCGGCTTGATCGGTTTGGTGGGTTTGAGTGGACTTGGTGGGGGCTGTGCCGAGGTAGGCGGCCATGACGCGGGGGTTGGCGCGGACCTCGGCGGCGGTGCCTTCGGCGATGACTTTGCCCAGGTCGAGGACGGTTACGCGGTCCGCGAGGCGCATGACGAACGCGACATCGTGTTCGACCAGGAGCATGGTTAGGCCCTCGGCGCGCAGTTCGTGGAGGAGGGTGGCGAGGCGGTCACGTTCGGCGGCGCGCAGGCCGGAGGCGGGTTCGTCGAGGAGAAGCAGCCGGGGTTGGCCGCAGAGCGCGCGGGCCAGTTGGAGTGCGCGCTGCTGGCCCAGCGGCAGCGCCTCGGCGGGGCGGTCGGCCCAATCCGCGATGCCCACCCGGGCCAGGCACTCGTGGGCGCGGGCGCGGATCAGGCGTTCGTCGCGGCGATGCGCGGGCAGGCGAAGCGCCGCGGCGAGGAAACCGGCGCGGGTGGTGGAGTGTGCGCCGACCATGACGTTCTCGAGGGCGGTCATTCCGCGGAAGATTCTGGCTGCTTGGAAGACCACGCCGATGCCGAGACGGGCGCGGCGGTGCGCGGAGAGGCGCTCGATGTGCGTGCCTTCGCTCGGTTTCTTTTCTTGGCTCAGTTGGACGCTGCCGGTGTTGGGTGCCAGTTGGCCGCCGATGAGGGCGAAAAGGGTGGACTTGCCAGCGCCGTTGGGCCCGATCACCGCGCGCAGTTCGCCCGGTGCGACGGTCAGGCTGACATCGCGTACGGCGTAGACGCCCCCGAACGCGCGGGAGACACCGGTGACGGTGAGCCTCACTTGAACTTCGTTTCGGAGAACTCAGTGGGTACGAACTTGCCGCCCTTGATCGTGTTGATCGCGATGAAGTCGGTCGTCAGCCCGGAGTGGTTGGTCGCGGAGTAGGTGTAGGTGCCGTTCGGCGTGGTGAGCGTGAGCGACTCCAGGGCGTCGCGGACCTTCTTCCGGTCGGTGCCGCCCGCCTTCTCGATCGCGGCGGCCAGCAACTTCACTCCGCTGTAGCCGTCCTGGGCGAACTGCGGTGGCGCGTAGCCGTACTTCTGAGTGAAGGCCGTGGTCAGTTCGTCCACCGCGGTCTTCAGTTCGCCGGCCGGAAGGTACTCGCCGACGACCCCGACCGATGTGGCGATGGTCGCGCCCTCAGCGGCGGGGCCGGCCGGCTCGAGGAACAGTTTGCTGGCCTGGGCCCCGGTGAGGACCAGCGGGATGTCCAGCCCTGAGGCGGCGTACTGCTTGGTGAGCGCGACGGCGGGTGCGCCTGTCGCCCACACCATCAGGGCCTGCGCGTCGGAGGCACGGACGTGGGTGAACACCGCGCCGAACTCGGTCGCGGTGGTCTGGAACTCCTCGATCGGGCCGGGCGTGACGCCGTACTGTGCGGCTTTTGCCTGCAGGCCCTTGGCGCCCGCGACCGCGTAACTGCTCTTGGCGTCATAGGCGACGGCGACCCTGGTCAGCTTGTTCGCCTGGAAGTACTGAAGGGCCGCCTCGGCGTAGGTGCCGGAGGTGGCGGGGACGACGAAGACGTACGGGTGGATCGGTGTCACCTGCTCGTCGGCGGGGGTGAGCGAGACGTACGGGATCTCCTCGCGGTCCACGAGAGGGATGGTGGCGAGCGCGGAGTTGCTGAACGGCGAACCGATGATCGCGTCGGAGTCGCCCTTGAGCTCGTTGAACGAGAGGACGGCCTGGTCGGGGAGGCTCTTGTCGTCCCGTACGGTCAACTGGATCTGCCGGCCCCCGATGCCGCCGGCAGCGTTGATCTTGTCGACCGCCAGGGCGACGGATTTCTGGTTCTCAGTGCCGAGCGGCGAGTAGTTGCCAGTCAGCGAGACGATCTGGCCGACCTGGATGGGATCGGCGGTGTCGCCCGAATCTTCGCCGCCACAGGCGGCCATGGCTGTCACGAGGGTGAGTGTCAGGATCAGCGGCCCGGTTCTGCGCACGGTGACCTCCTCAGTTGATTACCGAGGTGTTCGCGTTTGGGGGGTTGCGGCTCTTGGAGCAGTTCAGTGCTGGTGCATCTCAGCGGTCTAGTGCAGTTGAGCGGTCTAGTGCAGTTGAGCGGTCTAGTGCAGTTGAGCGGTCTAGTGCAGTTGAGCGGTCTAGTGCAGTTGAGTGCTTGGTGTCTCTCAGCGGCTGGAGCAGTTCGGCGCTTGGACATCGAAGTTAGGCTTTATCTGTACGGCCGTCAACGGGTTGCCTAACATTCAGCTCATGCCGGTTCTTGATCCTGCGCTGCGCCCGCAGACGTTGCTGCTCATGCTGTTCGGTGACTTCGTGCTGGACCGGGGTGTCTGCGTGTTCTCCGGCAGCGTGATCGACGTGCTGGAGCGGCTCGGGGTCTCGTCGCACGCGACCCGCTCCACGCTGTCCCGCATGGTCAAACGAGGGCTGCTGCGCCGGCAGAGGCACGGCCGGAAGATGTACTTCGGGCTCACCGGCCGCTCGACCGCGATCCTTCACGACGGGCGGGCACGGATTTGGGAGACCGGCGCGGTCAACGACCGGTGGGACGGGAGTTGGACACTGCTCTGCTTCTCATTGCCGGAGTCGTGGCAGCGACAGCGGCACGACCTGCGCTCTCAGCTTGCCTGGGCGGGGTTCGGGCCGGTGCAGGGCGGGCTGTGGATCGCGCCCGGTCAGGTGCCGGTACAGGAGATCGTGACGGGGCTGGGTCTGGAGGCTCACGCGCGCGTTTTTCACGCGCGCGCTGACGGGCTGACCGACGTCGGCGGGATGGTGCGGGATGCGTACGACCTGGCGGGGCTCGCCTCGCGCTACGAGGAGTTCCTGGGCCGCTGGGACGGGCCGGCGCCCTTGACTGATCCGCTGGCGGCACGGCTGAGCCTGATCGCGGAGTGGCTCGGTGCGATCCGGCGAGATCCGCGGTTGCCGGTGGAGCATCTGCCTGCGGAGTGGCCGGCGGTGCGGGCGCAGAAGTTGTTCCGGGAGCTGGAGGCGGCATATCTGGGGGCGTCGCGGGAGGTCGCGGAGGGAGTGCTCGATCTCGTGGAGGAGGAGCGGGGCTGAGTCGCGCATAGTCACACGGCGTGCGGGCCGGGGTCGCGGTGATGTTGTGTCTGGTGGGGCGCCATTCGCAAGGGCGGGCAGACTGCCTCTGCGGGCGACCGAAGTTGTCGTACAGGTGTTCGAGAATGCTGGGATGGGAGATACAGGGGAGCTCTTGACCGCATATGCGGGTGAGTGCGCCGCCGCTTCGACGTGGTCGATGCCGGAGCATGAGCTTCTGGCGTTCCTCGAGAGCGTGCACACCGCTCAGCAGATGCTCCATGCTGCGCTGCTGCATGCGGTCAGGGAGTTGGAAGGGCGAGCGATTCCCGCCGCACAGGGAGCCACGTCACCGCACGTGTGGCTCCGGGGACGGCTGCGGATCAGCATCGGCTCGGCACTCCGGCTGCTCACCCAGGCCAAGCTCCTCACCAGCGACCCCGCACTCGACGCCGCAGTCATCGCCGGCCGGATCAACGCGGAGCAACTCGACGCGATCACGAAGGTGCTCGGTGACCTGCCGGCCAAACTCGACGACGCCGTCCGCGCGGAGGCAGCGGCAACGCTCGCCTCCTGGGCGCCGCAGTTGGACCCGCATGAGCTGCGCAAGGCCGGCAAGCGGATCCTGGCGCACGTGGCACCCGAAGTGGAAGAAGCCGCCGAGGAGGACCGGCTGAGGCGGGAGGAGCGCGAAGCTCACGAGCAGCGCCACTTCACGCTGAGCCCGCTCGGCGACGGCCGAGTTCGGCTTCGTGGGCTTCTCGACGTCAAGGCCGCCGCCGTCGTCAGCGCCGCGATCGATCCATTGTGCAAGCCGAGCGACGCAGCCGACGAGCTGGCCGGAAGCGGGACCACACGCACCCCCGAGCAACGGCGCGCGGACGCATTCGTCGAGGTGTGCCGGATGGCGCTGGCGGGCGGGAACCTCCCGGAGAACGGCGGCGACCGGCCCCAGCTGACGATCACAGCCTCATACGACGTGGTGCGCCGCGAACTCCGTGGCGGAGTGACCGACAGCGGCGATCCGGTGTCGGCTGCGACCGTACGGCAGATGGCCTGCGACGCCCGCATCCTGCCGCTGGTCTTCGACGGCGAGAGTCAAGTTCTTGATGCCGGGCGCAGCCGCCGCCTGGTGACCGGGACGCTGCGCCGGGCATTGAACGCCCGCGACCGCGGCTGCACCTTCCCGGGCTGCGACCGCCCGGATCGCTGGTGCGACGCCCACCACGTCGTCTCCTGGGCCGACGGCGGGAGGACCGACCTGTCGAACGTGGTGCTCGTCTGCGAACACCATCACCGGGCTGTTCACGAGGAGGGCGGGTGGCGGGTACGCATCGGGGACGGCGGAACGGCCGAGTATGTCCCACCAGCGTGGCTCGATCCGGAGCAGGTTCCGCGCCGCAACTCGTATCACCGGCGGACGTGAGTTCGAAGGTAGGGAGGCGCTGGACGGCCCTGTGGCCCGGGACTGCGCAGTGGCCCGGGACTGCGCTGTGGCCCTGGATATCCGTGGCTCAGCCAGCAGCCAATTGCTCCTCGAGGTGGAAGATCTGGTCGAGGACAACCAGGCCCTCGTCAGGGCGGGCCTCGCCGAGCGACGGGAAGAACTCGGCCATGGCAGCCTGCCAGCGGGCGTTCACCTCGGTGCGCGCCATCGCCTCCTGTGCTGCGGCGAAGTCGTCGGTCTCCAGAGTGCCGACGAGGAGACCGTCGGGGCGGAGGAAAAGCCGGTAGTTCCGCCAGCCGGTCGCGGCGAGCGCCCCGAGCATCTCGGGCCAGACCGCTGCGTGTGCCGCACGGTAAGCGTCGAGCTTCTGCGGGTCGACCTGGAGGGTGAAACAGACGTGAGTCAACGGGGGCTCCTCTGCTGAGTAGGACGATGTGCGTGCAGGACAAAGGGCGTGCAGGACGATGACGTGCAGGGCAATGGACGTGCAGGGCAATGGACGTGCAGGAATATTGGGCGCTCAGGAGTTGGGCGCTCAGGAGTTGGGCGTTCAGCAGGTGGAGTGGAACAGGCCGCCGACTGGTTCGGACTCGGCGAGTTTGTTGTAGAGGCGCACGGCCTCGGTGGTTTCCGCCTCGTGGACGGCGACGCCTCGTTCGCGGAGCAGTTCGAGGGTGGCTGGGTCGACGTGAAGTCGGCTCTCCATGCCGCGGGACAGGACGATCGTAGTGGCGCCTTTGTCGAGTAGCTCCGCCACGTCGGCGGGTTGGATGCCGGGCTCGTGGCGGGTGCCGGTTTCGTTCCAATCCCACTGCCGGCCGCCACCTGGGTACAGCTTGAAGTCTTTGCCGGCAGGGAGTCCTTGGACCTCCATGGAACCCCACGTGACCGCTTCGATCTTCGGGGATGTTTCCACTCTGCCGATCTCCTCGCGGTATTGAGATGCTGCGCAAGCTTCGAATTTCGCTGAGTCTCGAGTTGTTGCGCGCACTCGGGATGTGCCGTGCGTTTTCGATCGGTCTCGGGCTTTTAGGCTGTTGGGATGCCAGTACCCGAGTTTATTGTCAAACTTCGCGCGAAGATCGGTCACGACTCGCTGCCGATCTCCGGGATAGCCGCCGTGGTGTTCGACGAGCAGGGCCGAGTGCTGCTCGTGCGGAGCGCGGACAACGGCAGGTGGACGCTCGTCACCGGTTGTCTGGAGCCCGGTGAACAACCGGCCGTCGGTGCGGTGCGCGAAGTTGCCGAGGAGACCGGCGTGAAGGTGACGGTGGAACGACTGCTCGCGGTGGAGTCGCTGGGGCTGTCTCAACTGCCTAACGGCGACCAGTTGTACATCCTGAACATCGGGCTGCTCTGTCGTCATGTGGCCGGGGAGGCTCGCGTCAACGACGACGAGTCGGTGGAGGTGGGCTGGTTCGACCCGGCTATGGCGCCACCGCTACCGGCGCATCAAGCACGCTGCCTGGAGCTGGCGCTGGCTGGTGAGCCGGAACCCTGGTTCGCGCGCTGAGGCGGCGCCCGACGGCTTCAAACTGGGGCGGGCTCTGAGCTGCGCGGTCTTGAGCTGCGCGGTCTTGAGCTGCGCGGTCTTGAGCTGAGCCGCTCCAGACAGCACCGCTCCAAACAGCGCGCCTCAAACATGCCCCACCCCAGACGGCGCCACGCGGTGCTAACTTAGTTCGCATGCGAAATAGCAAGATCCAGGTGCCTGTCGACGGGGGCGGCGTCATCAGCGGGACGCTGTGGGAACCCGCGGACAACGCGCACGCGACGCTCGTCATCCACCCGGCGACGGCGACGCCCGAGCGGTTCTACGCTGGATTTGCCGCCTTCCTCGCGGGTAACGGAATCGCGGCGGTCACTTATGACTACAGGGGTACGGGTGGTTCCGGGTCGCCGCGGGTCCATCGGCATCTAGGAATGCGGGATTGGATGGAGGGCGACGTCCCGGCCGCCGCTGCGTGGGCGGCCGAACGGTTCCCAGGACTGCCGCGCCTGGCGATCGGTCACAGTCTCGGCGGGCACGCGCTGTCGCTGGGTAATGGCACCGCTGGGCTGACCGCATTCGCTTTGCTGGCGTCACACGCGGGAACGGCGCGGGCCGTACCGGACCCGGTCGAGCGGTTTCGGGTTCGGCTCCTGCTGCACGTCCTCGGTCCGGCGCTCGGGGCGGTCCTCGGTTACGTGCCGGCGCGCCGCCTGGGACTGGGCGAAGACATCCCGGCGGCAGCCATGAGGCAGTGGGGCGGGTGGGCGCGCCTCCCGCGGTACTTCTTCGACGACCCGGCGATGCGGGCGCGTGAGCGGGCGGCCACGGTCACCCAGCCGGTTCTCGCGATCGGGTTCACCGACGACCCGTGGGCCACCCCGGAACAGGTCGACTTTCTGACCAGCCACCTCACCGCGGCGAACGTGGAACGGCGTACCTATTCGCCCGCGGATGGAGGCGTCGCGCGGATCGGACATCACGGTTTCCTGCGGCGAGGCGTACAGGAAACGCTCTGGCCTGAAGTGGTCACCTGGCTGAGCAAACACGCTCAGAGCGCACCGCGATGACCGCGCCCCACGACGGCCTGGAACCGAACCGGGCCGAACTCAACAGGGCCGAAATCAACAGGGCCGAACTCAACAGGGCCGAACTCAACAGGGCCGAAGGTCGGCAGCAACCCCCGGGGTCGGGTCCCCACCCGGACGGACAGACGCACGAAGAGCCGCGCAGGCCGTCGGAGACCAGCGCGGAGAAACGGCCGGAACAGCGGCTGGTGTTCGGGTTGATGAATGCGGAGCGTTGGATTCGTCGATGGATCGACGCCCGCGCCGGGGATTCCGGGATCGGCGCGGCCGGCGCGGGTGTCCTGTTTCATCTGGCGCTGAACGACAACGCCCTGGTGGGAGACGTGACGGCGGCTTTGTGTGCGTCGCCCTCGGGAATGAGTGGGCTGATCACTCGCCTGGAGAAAGGCGGCTTCGTCGCCAAGTCGCCGGATCCGGTGGACGCCCGAGCAGTCCGCTTGACGCTGACATCCCTCGGGCGCGAGGCAGTCGGCTCGGCGCGCACTGTGGTCCGCGACCTCAACGCCCACCTGACCGCCGGCTTCACACCCGACGAGTTGCGAACGGTCGGGCGCTGGCTGGAGCAAGCGGCGACGATCGAGATCAAGGCCTGACCGGATTCGAGACTGACCGGGCTCCAGACTGACCGGGCTCCAGACTGACCGGGCTCCAGACTGACCGGATTCGAGACTGACCGGATTCGAGACTGATTGGTTTCGAGCCTGATTGCCCACACTCCACCGAGTGTTCTTCCCTTCGGGCGCTGGGCATACCAGTGTGGTTGTGGGTGCCCGGAACGGAGGAGTGGAACATGCGTCATCGTGTGGTCGTCGTCGGGGCGGGTTTTGGAGGCCTCTTCGCCATCAAGGCTCTACGCCGGGCGGAGGTCGACATCACCCTGATCAACGGGACGGCCTACCACCTGTTCCAGCCGCTGCTCTATCAGGTCGCCACCGGCATCCTGTCCGAGGGCGAGATCGCGCCGCCCATCCGGGAGGTTCTCAAGCGGCAGAAGAACGTGGATGTCCGGCTGGGCTGGGTGCAGGACGTCGACGTCGAGGCGAAACGGGTGTCGGTGGCCGGGCCGGGCATCGACTACACGGTGGAGTACGACACTCTGATCGTTGCGGCGGGTGCGTCACAGTCGTACTTCGGCAACGACGAGTTCGCCGAGCACGCGCCGGGCATGAAGAGCATTGACGACGCCCTGGAGTTGCGCGCCCGGATCTTCGGTGCGTTCGAGGTGGCGGATCTGCAGACGGATCCGGAGGCCGTGGACCGCTGGCTCACCTTCGTGGTGGTGGGCGCCGGCCCGACCGGTACGGAGATGGCCGGTCAGATCGCGGAGCTGGCTCACCGTACGCTGCCCGGCCAGTACCGCCGCATCGATCCGCACAAGGCGCGCATCATCCTGGTCGATGCGGTCGGCGCGGTGCTGAACACGTTCGGCGACCGCCTGTCCTCGCGGGCGCAAAAGCAGCTCGAGAAGATCGGCGTCGAGGTCAAGGTGAACACCAAGGTGGTGGGCGTCGAGGCGGCCGGTATCGAGGTCGAGTCGCCGGAGGGCCGCGAGCACATCCCGTCGATGACGAAGGTGTGGGCGGCCGGTGTCGCCGCTCCCCCGCTGGCGACGAAGCTGGCGGAGGTCACCGGCGCGAAGACTGACCGGGCAGGCCGGATGCACGTCGAGAAGGACACCACGGTGCCGGGCCACCCGGAGATTTTCGTGCTCGGCGACATGATGAACCTGGCGGACGAGGACGGCCGGCCGCTGCCCGGGGTGGCGCAGGTGGCCATCCAGAGCGGGCGGCACGCCGCAGACCAGATCAAGCGCCGGCTCGCCGGTAAGCCGACCGGGCAGCCGTTCAAGTACTTCGACAAGGGCAGCCTGGCGACGATCTCCCGGTTCTCGGCGGTGGCGAGCATCGGCAAGGTGCACCTGTCCGGGTTCTCCGCCTGGGTGGTGTGGGTCGCGGTGCACCTGTTCTACCTGGTCGGGTTCAAGAACCGGGTTACGGCGGTACTGCACTGGGCGGTCAGCTTCCTAGGCAGGGGCCGGTCTGAGCGGGTGGCGACCCAGCAGCAGGCGTTCGCCCGGCAGGCGATTCGCGCATACGGGGACCCGTTCCGCCGAGCCGCAGCGGAGACGACCAGCACCACCGCGAAGACCAACAGCACCGGCACCCACAGCACCGGCACCAACAGCACCGGGACTAACAGCACCGGGACTAACAGCACCGGGACTAACAGCGCAGAGAACGACCCGACCGGCGCCGCGGACGCGACACCCGTGCGCTGATCAGGGCCCGCCCGTACCGGCCCGGACATGGCACGCGTAGTGCTGTGTCCGGGCCGGGTAGCGTGTACCGGCCCGCCGCAGTCCTGAGAAAGGCTCGCTTTGCTACCGGTCACCACCCCGTCGCCCATAGGCGAGCTGTCAGCAGAGAACCAGTCAGCAGGCAAGCAGGCGGGCAATCAGCAGGCGAACAATCAGCTGGCAGGCAATCAGCAGGCGGGCAATCAGCAGGAGGGCAATCAGCAGGCGGGCAATCAGCAGGAGGGCAGCTACTCAGCGGGCAGCCCGCATGTAGCGGCGACACCCGTCATCCCGCGGGCACGGACGATGGCTCCGGTGTTTCACGAGCTGACGCTCTTCCACGGCAGCATGGGGGCCGGTAAGTCGACACTTGCGCTGCAGAACGCGTACAACCGGCGCCAGGCGGGACGTCCGGGCGTCCTGTTGACCAGCATGGATCGGGCGGGCAGCGGCGTGTTGTCGTCGCGGCTGGGCGTGATGGCTGACGCCATCGAGGTGATCAACACCACCGACCTCGTGACGCTGATCTCCGCGGAGGTGCCGGCCGGCGGGTTCGTGATCGTCGACGAGGCGCAGTTCCTCAACGTGGAGCAGGTCGAGCAGCTCGCGTGGGCCGTCGACGAACTTTGCGTCGACGTGGACTGTTACGCCATCGCTACGGACTTCCGTTCGCAGCTCTTCCCGGGTTCGCGGCGGCTGTTCGAACTCGCCGACCACACGATCTCGCTCCAGGTGGAAGTGACCTGCTGGTGCGGCCGGCCCGGACGGCAGAACGCACGGATAGAGGACGGCCGGGTGGCACGGTTCGGCGCCCAGGTCGCCGTCGGCGACATCTCAGACGCTGCTTCAGATGCCGTCTCAGGCGCCGCCTCAGATGCCGCATCAGGCGCCGCCGAGGTCACGTACCGCGTGCTCTGCCGCCGCCACTGGCGCGAGGGCAACCCGGGCTCAGCCTGAAGAACGAGCAACCCAGCCGGGGCAGGCAGCTGAGCTGAACAAGCGCGACCCGGCCTGAACTAGTGCGACCCGGCCTGACCAAGTGCGACCCGGCCTGACCAAGCGCGACCCGGCCTGACCAAGCGAGAGCCCTAACAGCGACCGCTACCCCACGCGACACACGTGACGGTCCACTGGTCGGCAGTCTGCAGGGCAACGCTGTCGCCCGCGTCGTCCAGGACACGACCGGACCCCAGCGGCACCTCCAGCGATTGCCCGGGCGCCAGCACGGTCGTCGAGGTGATGGGGTACGAGTAGGGCTTGCTCACCACAACATGCCCATACAGGTCCACGGCTTCCGAGCTCGTGTTGACGATCTCGACCTTCTCCGGACCCCGGTACTGGACGTTCAACGCGACCTTGGCTTTCACGACCTTGCCGTTGACCACCTCCCCTTTCAGCGGGCTGTCGCAGCCCACGAGGCACGGGTAGATCATCCAGGCACGCAGATCGCCCTGCGGATCGAACAGGTAGCCGCCGTCACCGTAGCTGTGGGCAGCCGGGTCGGTGTTCGTGAAGATCGGCGCGGTCAGGCCCCAGTACTTGTGAGTGGCGGTGTCACGGCCCTTGCCTACGTGCACGTAGGCGGAGCCGCCCGCGGGCACCACGGTCCCGGCCGGGAACGTGTACCGCCGCAGCCCCGAGTCGCGTACCCACCAGCCGGCGATGGAGACGGCGGACGCTGACGGGTTGCCGATCCGGAACCACTCACCGTTGAGGTTCTGCTCGTCCACGCCGTCCGGGTCGGAGTTGACCCACATGGTGAGGCCGGCGTTCTGGGCGGGGCCGGCTCCGCAGGTGTCGGTGTCGTACAGCCCCCGGCGCTCGCTCGCGGCCTGCTGGGCGGCGAGCCGGTACGCCTCGTCCCACGCCCATTCACCGGCGAACGGCAGCCACAGGGCGTGACCCCGTCGGACCAGGTCGAGCCCGATGTCCTGCCACTTCCCGTTGATTTTCACGGCCGCGGACCGGAGCGGCCGGTCACCACTCTTGCTGGAGGCGCGCAGGGAGGTCAGCCGTACGGTGCCTCCGCCCGCCTTGACCAACTGCTCAACCCGGGCCGTAGCCGCCAGAGCGTGACAGTCACCGCGCCTGTTCGCCGGTTTCGGCGAGTACTTGGACTGCTCCATGGCCTGAATCCCGACGAGCCGAATGGATGTGAGCTCGGTGGTCCCGTCACCGGCCAGATCCACCCGAAGCGTGTCGCCGTCCGCCACCCACGACACCTTGCCGGTCCAGCTCTGGCAACGCGGGCTACCCGCCGCAGCACTACAAGCAACTGTCCCGGCCTGACTTGTTCCGGCCTGACTTGTTCCAGCCTGACTTGTTCCAGCCTGACTTGTTCCAGCCTGACTTGTTCCAGCCTGAGCCGGCACGGCGAGGCCCGCCAGGGCCAGAGTGGCAGTTGCCGCAAGAGTCGCGATTCGGCGGAGCATGCCGCCTCCATCGGCACCGAGCAGGCCCGATGTGAGCAAAAGCTAGGCGAAGCACCCCGGAGATGGATTGCGCCGCAATGGCGGGGGCTACGTCACCCCTAAATCGTTAGCTAAGCTAATCACCGCCCACGCAGCACAGGTCACGCAGCACAGGTCACACAGCACAGGTCACGCAGCACAGGTCACGCAGCACAGGTCAGGAGTACCGGTTGATCTCGACCCCGCGCCGCGCCCCCAAAGCCGGCATCCACCAGGATCCGTCGAAGAGCTGGCTACGGCGCGCCTGGCCGATCGTCCGCGCTCACCGCGCCCTGCTGATCACCTCGCTCACGCTGAGCTTCATCGGGCTGATCGTGCAGGTGCAGATCCCCGACCTGATCCGCGTCGCCATCGACCGGGCGCTGGTGGACCAAACCGAAGACCTGATGAGGTACGTGTGGTTGATCGCCCTCTTCGCCCTGGTACAAGGCGTCATCAACTTCCTGGCCCGGCTCTACCTGCTGCGTACGGCGTACGAGATGGAGTACGACCTCCGCAACATCGTCTTCGCCCACCTGATGCGCATGTCGTACGGCTTCTACGACCGCGTCCAATCCGGCGAGCTGATCTCGCGGGCGACGAGCGACATCCGCGCCGTGCAGATGTACCTGGCGTTCGGCCCGTCGATCCTGGTGCAGTGCACGATCGCCGCAATCGCGTTCGCGCTGATGCTGTCGATCAACGCGCCGCTGGCCGTGGTGGCGATGCTGACCATGCCGGTGATCGCGGTCCTGGGCGTACGCATGCGCAAGGCGATCTTCCCGGTCTCCTGGCTCATCCAGTCCCGTCTCGCCGGAGTGGCCACAGTGGTCGACGAGAACATCCAGGGCGTCCGGATCGTCAAGGCGTTCGCGGCCGAACAGCAGCAGGTGAACACGCTGGCGAGAGCGGCCGACGAGGTGCGCTGGGCCTACACCACCGACGCCCGGATCCGCAGCCGCTGGATGCCGGTGATGGACAACCTGCCCCGGCTCGGTCTCGCGCTCGTCCTGCTATTGGGCGGCCTCATGGTCCTCGACGAGAGCATGTTCTTCGACAGCTCGGCGACCGTCGGCACCATCGTGGCGTTCAACTCCTACGTGCTGATGCTCCAGCCCCCGTTCCGCATGCTCGGCATGATCATCATGATGGGCCAGCGAGCAGCAGCCTCAGCCCAGCGCATCTACGACATCCTGGACACCCCAGCGGAAATCATCGACCCAGCCAAGCCAGCCGTTGAGAAACTACACAGCCCTGCGCAAACGCACAGCCCTTCAGAAACGCACAGCCCTTCAAAAACGCACAGCGTCCCCGAGCCAAACGGCGACCTGCGCTTCAACGGAGTGCGTTTCGCGTACCCCGATGGCACGCTCGCCCTCAACGGCCTGGACCTGCACATCCGCTCGGGAGAAACGGTAGCCCTGGTAGGCGCCACCGGCAGCGGCAAATCCACCATCGCCCGCCTGGCCGCACGCTTCTACGACACCGGCAGCGGACAGGTCCTACTCGACAGCACCGACGTGCGCGATTACCCCCTCGAGACACTGCGCGACCGCATCGGCATAGTCCCCGACGAACCCTTCCTCTTCTCCGTCTCCCTCCACGACAACATCGCCTTCGGCCGCCCGGCGGCAACCCGCGACCAAGTGATCACCGCGGCCATCGCGGCGGGCGCTCACGACTTCATCCAAGTTCTACCCCAGGGGTACGACACTGTGGTCGGCGAACGCGGATACACCCTCTCCGGCGGCCAGCGGCAACGAGTGGCGATCGCCCGTGCCCTGCTGGTCAACCCGCCCGTACTGATCCTCGACGACGCCACCAGCGCAGTGGACGTCCGCGTCGAACACGAGATCCACGAGGCACTACGCGGCCTGATGAAGGGCCGAACCACGATCATGGTCGCCCACCGCCTGGCCACCATCGGCCTCGCCGACCGCGTAGTCCTGATCGACGCCGGCCGAGTAGCCGCGGACGGCACCCACGCGGACCTGCTCAAAACCGAACCACGCTACGCGAGAGTGCTGGCAGCAACGGAACTGGAGCCAGCCGAAACAGAGCCAGCCGAAACAGAGCCAGCCGAAACAGAGCCAGCCGAGACAGAACCAGCCGAAACAGAACCAATCGAAACCGCCGCGGAGGCACGCGCATGAGCATGTTCGGCGGCGGTTTCGGCGGCCCCGGTGGCGGCCCCGGCTCCGGCCCGATCGGCGGCATGGGCGGCACCGGAGCCGGCGGCCGCGACCGCCGCACCGGAGGCAGCGCCCCCTTCGCCGGCATCCCACCCGAACTCGCCGCCGGCGTGACAGCGCTCCAATCCCAGGAACCACCACACCCCGCCCCCACCGAAACTTTCACCCAGCAACCCGACAGATCCCAGCTGACCCTCTGGTCGCTCCTCTCCGGCCGCCCCCGGCTCCTCATCACCGCCGCGATCGCCGTACTCATCGAGGCCCTGCTCCTGCAATCCGGCCCGCTCCTGGTCCAGATCGGCATCGACCACGGCATCATGGCGCGCGACGTGACCGTCCTGGTCACGGCGGCAGTAGCGTTTCTCGTCTCGGTCGGGCTCACCGCGCTCGCCTCCGGTGTGCGGATCCGGCAGAGTGGGCGGCTGGCCGCGTACGCGACACGCGACCTCCGCGTCCGCGTCTTCTCGCACCTCCAGCGACTGAGCCTGAGTTTCTACACCGACGAGAAGGCCGGCGTCACCATGACCCGGATGACCTCCGACGTCGAGGCGCTGCAACACCTGCTCCAGGAGGGTTTCGCCCAGTTCCTCATCCACGGCATCACCATGGTCGTGGTCACCGCCGTACTGGTGCACTACAGCGCAGGCCTCGCCGCGATCACTCTGCTGCTCGTCATTCCGCCGTTGCTGCTGCTCACGCTCTGGTTCCGGCGGGCGGCCGACGTGGGCTACAACCGGCAGCGGGACACCATCGCCGCGCTCTTCTCGCACCTCTCCGAGAGCCTGTACGGCGTACGCGTCATCGCCGCGCACAACCAGCAGGACCGCAACGTGGCCGAGCACCGCGAGGTCGTCGGCGGCTACCGCGACGCGAACGATCACACCGGGAAGATCAACGCCATCTACGGTCCCGGCACCTCGGTGATCGGCCTGCTCGGACTCGCCGCTCTGCTGCTGATCGGCGGCCGGATGGTACTCGAGGGCACGCTCACGATCGGTGAGCTGACCGCGTTCGTCCTCTACCTGAACGCGTTCTTCCAGCCGGTCCAGCAGCTGGTCCAGCTCTACACCAACTACCAGCAGGCCCGCGCGGCGCTCGGCAAGCTACGCGGCCTGCTGCGAACCACCCCCGCGGTCCAGGAGAAATCCGGGGCGATCGCCTTGCCGCCGGCCAGTGGGGGCATCGAGCTTCGGAAAGTCACATTCGGGTACGACCCACAGCGCCCCATTCTGACCGATGTCACCCTGAGCATCTCCCCCGGCGAGACCATCGCGTGCGTCGGCCCGACAGGCGCCGGCAAGTCGACCCTCGCGAAACTGGTAGCCCGCCTCTACGACCCCGACCGCGGCAGCATCCTGATCGACGGCCACGACCTGCGCGACGTCACCCTGGACTCCCTGCACCGCCAGATCGGCGTAGTCCCACAGGAGCCGTTCCTGTTCGCCGGCACCCTGCGCGACAACATAGCCTTCGCCCGCCCCGCGACCACCAGCGAAGCGCCCAACAACGCCGCCCCCGACAACGCAGCCACGGACGCCGAGGTGCAGGCCGCCGTCGACGCCGTAGGCCTCCGCGACCTGGTCGACCGCTTCCCCGACGGCCTCGACACCGTCCTGCACGAGCGCGGCCAGTCGGTCTCCTCCGGCGAACGCCAGCTGATCGCCCTGGCCCGCGTCTTCGTCGCCCAGCCCCGCGTGGTCGTCCTCGACGAAGCGACCTCCAGCCTGGACCTGCGCTCCGAACTCCGCGTAGAAGCCGCTATCCAGCGCCTCCTCCAGGGCCGCACCGCCATCCTCGTAGCCCACCGCCTGTCCACAGCCCGCCGAGCCGACCGCATAATCCTGATCGACAAAACAGCCCCCGCAGACCCAGCCAACTCAGACCCAGCCAACTCAGACCCAGCCCACTCAGACCCAGCCAACTCACGCAGCGGCGACTCAGGCAGCGGCATAGTCGAATCCGGCTCCCACGACGAGCTGATCGCTGCCGGCGGCCGCTACGCCACCATGTACGCCACCTGGGAGTCCCACAAAGCCACCTGACGGCCCCCTATCAGGACAGCTTCGCCAGCACCAGCTCATGGACCGCCTCAAGCAGTTCCTCGTCCCGCTCAGAATGAGCAGTCACCGTAACCGCGACACGCCGCGCCGGATCGATCACCGCGTACTGCCCATAGGCCCCGTCCATGCGATACGTCCCGTCCCGGTCGAGCCAGACGCCCAGCCCGTACCCGTACTTGGACTGCACACGGCTCATCGCCGAACTGTCCACCCGCTCTTCCACCATCCGCCGCACATAGCCCTCGGGCACAAGCTGCCGCCCCTCCCACGCCCCGTCCTGGAGCAGCAACCGTGCGAACCGCGCCAGTTCCCCGGTACGCAGGAACAGGTCGCTCTCCGCGAACGAATACCCCAGCGGACACGTATGCCAGGCCGGATTGTGCAGGTCGAGCGGCACGAAGAGCCGCGGCACCAGATACGCCCGCAGATCCGCCCCCGTCAAACGGGCGATGACACGCCCCACCGCGTACGGCCCGGATCCGGTGTAGGCGAACCGCGTCCCCGGCGCGGCCACAAGCGGCGCCGCGACGATCTCCCGCAGCAGATCAGCCGCCTCGATCCGCTCGTTGGCGAACCACCGATGGCCGGTCCCGCTGGTCATCGTGATCAGCTGCCGCAACGTCACCGCCTCGAACCCGTCCGCAGCGATCGCACGAAGGTCCGGCAAGTGATCGAGAAGCCGATCGTCAAGGCTGAGGCGCCCCTCAGCCTCAGCCATCCCCGCCGCCACCGACGTGAACGTCTTCGCCACCGAGTAGAGGTTCACCCGATCATCCGACCGGAACCGATGCTCAACAGGCGGAGACCCCTCCCGGTACACGTGAATGCCGTACGTACCGAGCTCCCGTTCCCGGTCCGCGCGAACAAATTCAGTAAGAAGGTCATCAGCCATGCGCGAAAACGATACACAGGCTGTGAGTCAACCCATGACAGCCGAAGTCGAGTGGTGGCCGACGAGCCGCGCGGCCACCACTCGATCCCAGCCTAAGAACCAACTGCTACGACGCGGACCAGAACAGGGCTCGGGCGAACTGGGCGTACAGCCCCTTCGGATGGGCCCGGAACAGCGGCTCGGTACCGAACAGCACCGCCCGGCCACCCCCGGCCGTGGCCCCCGAGATCACCGCGGCCTGACCCGCCGCCTGCTCCGGCCCGTTGATCCCCGCCTCAGTCGGCAGCCAATGCCCCGCCACCAGCGGATCCGCACCATACCGCTGCTCGACCGTAAACCCCGGCCCGACAAACCCCGGCCCGACAAACCCCGACCCGACAAACCACAGCGGCGAGTACACGAACGAGTTAGGCAGCGACCCGGCACCGACTACAGAACCTTCGTTGGAAACCGTCACGACACCATTGGCATCACCACGACCCGCCACAGCCGTAGCCGGCAGCACCCGCGCCGCCGCATTGAACGCCGCCCCGGTGGCCCCCCGGGTAACAACCCCGCCACCCCGCGCAAGGAACCCGTCAACCACCGCGCGGGCCGCGGGATTGAGCGCGGCATAGGATAGCCCCGACGAGACGATCAGAGTGTCCACACCCGACAGATCAACACTCCCGGCGTTCAGAGAAGCCGTCGACACCGTGCGAACCGGGAACCCCATCTCCTGCAGGGCGAACAATTCATCCGCCGCGACAGCACCGGCGATCACCGGCGGGGAGATCGGGGCGCCTTCCGGCCCGCGCGCGGCGGTGAACCGTACCCCCAAGGTTTTGGCCACAGACGCGGCCTCACCGCGCGCCTCGGCCGGGACCACAACGGTGGAAGCGCCGGTCTGCCGCACCTTCACACCCAGGTTGAGCAGCTCGTTCACCGCCCGAACATCGTTGCCGTCGCGAAGCGTCAGGCTCAAATCCCGGCCGCGCGGAGCCTCGACGGACCCGGTGGGCGCGGCCCTGGTCACCGGAGAGGACGCGACGCGCGGCGCGGCCGTGCGGCTGATGTCGACAGGCGCGCCCCAGAGCAGGCGATGGCTCCAGCCGGAGATGTCATACATCTGGGGTACGAGGTCGGAGATGTCCCGGCCGGCCTCGAGGAGCACGTTGGCGAGACCGCGTTTCGGCTGGTGCATGTCGACGAGATACGTGCCGGCGGCGTAGCGACGGCCGTTCAGGGCGAACGAGTGCCGCGCCCGGGTGACCCGGATGTCGTGGGCGACGAGGTGGTTGACCAGGCGGGCGGCGGCGGGCGTTCCCTGCGGGATGACGTACGCCCGGGGGAACTCCGTCGAGTAACGGTCCTCGGGGCCGAAGCCGGGCACGAAGCCGTCCGGGATGGTCGGCGACGGTTCACCGGCCCAGCCGCGGCGGAACTGCTCGATCTGGCCGGCGAGCAGTCCGGTGCGGTTCGTGTCGGCGTACGTCAGCGCGGCCTCGATCGTCGCGGCGGCGACGTCGGTGTTGACAGCCGAGCGGCGCCGCAGTTCCTCGACGGGCAGGCTGGTGTAGGCGGCGTTGTTGACCTGCAGCGGGATCTCCACGGTGTGACCGATCGCGCCCTGGTAGATGGCGTACATCGGGGTGAAGATCGGCGGCCAGTCGTCCCAGTCGCCGGGCGCGTAGTCCCGGAACGGAATGTCCGCGCGGGTCGTCTCGGCGTACCCCAGCTTCTGGATCGCCGCTTCCATGCCCTCGGCGTTCGGCAGGGCATGCTTGATGTAGAGGTCGTACTCGTAGTTCTGCCCGTGCGGCGGCGTGGCCGGCTCGATCAGCGTCGTCCCGGTGTAACCGTGCTCGTCGAGCATCACGAACGGCTGGGTTCCGATCACCACGTCGCGCACCGCCCGCGACTCCGGCTGCGAGCTCGTCGCGTGGTCACGGTTGATGTCGAAACCGGCGCCGTTGGCCCGGGTCCCGGCGATCCGCCCGTCCGGGTTGTTGGTGACGGTCACGTAGACGCGGCTGCGCCCCAGGAAACTCTTCGTGGCGGCGTCCGTGGCGGTGGCGAGCCGTTCGATCACCCGCAGCGCGCCGTCGGTGCCCTCCCACTCGTTGCCGTGGATGTTCGCGTTGATCCAAACCGGCGTCTTGTAGCCGCTCTTCAGCGCCCGGTCACGCTTGGCAGCGCGCGGGTCGTCCTCGATGAGGCCGCGCCAGCGGTCCTGGCGGGCCGCCTCGGCGGCCGATTCCGGCGCGGTCACCGTCACCAGGTAGAGGTCGCGGCCACCGGCCGACTTGCCCACAACCTCCGCGGACACCCGGTTCGAGACCTTCTGCAGCGCGTTCAGTTTCGGGGCGATTTCGTGGTACGGGACAAGCCCGAGCTTGATGCTCCGATCCTCAGGGTTCACGGGGTAGACAGGCAGTGCCGTCTGCCGCGGGTAGCCCTTGTGCCGGGGCTTCCAGCCGCTCCCAGCCTGATCCGTGCCCAGACCCGTGCCCTGAGCCCCGGCCTTTGCCGAGTACAGCGCCGCCGTGCCGGATGCGACGGCGGCGATGTCGTTGCGCTCAGCGCCGTTGCCGAAGTCCCTGGTCGAGGGCGTGGCGGCCGGGCCGGAACCGGCGGGCGCGGCATGGTTCGGCGCGGCATGAGCGGGTCCGGTCAGCAGAGCGGTGGCCAGCAGCGCCGTGCCAAGCCCGGCCAGCGTTCGTGACAAGTCCACAAAGCACCTCCGTTGAGATCCCCTCGAACCCTCTCCGGACCCCAACGAATACGCAACCGTCTATGCGGCCCATTCGCCATACTGATCAGGTCATTGCGCCCGGTCTGCGCTACCTGATGATTCACTGCTCAGGTCATCCCCGTCCCGGTCTACGCGACTTTGGTCGGCCCGACTTTGGTCGGCCCGGCTCTGGTCGGCCCGGCTCTGGTCGGCCCGGCTCTGGTCGGCCCGGCTCTGGTCGGCCCGGCTCTGGTCGGCCCGGCTGTCGCAGAGGGCTTGGTAGCAGAGCCGCAGCGCGAACCGCCGCCGCATCGCGATATCGATGCCGGCGAAATACTGCTTCCGGCTCTGGACCGTCGCCAGCGACTGGGCAGCGAAATAAAGCACGGCGAACAGGGTCAGGAACATCGAAACCTGCAGCCAGGGACTCTTGAGCATCGTCCAGTCGAGCTGGAACAGCCGCCCGAACCCGTCGAGCGAGAGCCGCTCGAACTCATCGGCCCGGTCCTCGCTACCGTCGCCGAAGATCCAGACCGCGGCCACTTCGGGCGGCACGGCGAGCCACACGAGGGCCAGGAACGTCACCATCAGCCCGAGCCCCACCGCACCGAAGATGAAGAGCTGGTAGACCACGAGGACGAGCAGGGCGTTCATCCAGGCCATCGGGCGCATACGTACGTCGGGCGAGCCCTCCGGAAGATGCCGCAGCAACCACGGCCGCAACTCCTTGACGATCAGCTTTTCGTCGGCTGCGTTCTTCTCATGTGCGGTGAGGCCGTGGGCGACGTACGCCCAGGTGAGGAACCGGCGCTCCCGCAGCAGCAGGTTGATCGACCAGCCGAGCACCAGGGCCATGATGAGCGTCGCCAGGAGCGCGAAAAGAGTCCACAACGCCGCCGGCACGAGCCGGTTCATCACCTGCCAGGTCTCCGCGGTGAGAGCGAAGAAGAGCGCGAAGATCAGGAGCAGCGGAGCCCCCTCCGCCATCTGCCGGCCGGCGTCCGCCTTCTTCTGCCACAGCTCCTTGGCCGCCCAGAAGAAGATGTGGTCCACCCCGAAGGCCGCGAGCACCCAGATCAGCAGCAGGTAGGCGGCGTTGAAGGCAACGAGCATCCCGGCCAGTGTCAGTCCGGTGTAGGTCCGCCCGAACACGGTCAGTGCGTGCTCCTCCCCGTTGAAGTAGAGGTAATCCACCAACGGATAGGCGAGCAGGAAGAACGGAAGCCAGTAGCGAAGACTCGGCTCATCGATCTGCCGCGGAAACCTGACACCGGAAGCGGACGACACCTGATCGGGCTCAGGCACCAGGTCGGGTACGGGCACCAGGTCGGGTACGGGCACCAGGTCGGGTACGGGCACCGGATCGGGCTCGGACGCCGACCGGCGGGGAAACCCGAGCTTGCGAGCGACGACCCACAGAGCCACAGCCGCTACCAGGAACTCCACCGCCGCGATCACGATGTACTCCAGCCAGGCGACGAACAAGTCATAGACGAACAGGGCGTTCACCGCGCCGAAGACCACGAGCAGGACGGCCGTCGGAACCGTCGGCACGTACGGGCCCGGGGGAAGGTGGGAGCGTTCCGTCGGCCGCAGGCGGGGAAGGGTGAGAACCACCGCCAGAAAGGCGCTCGCCACCAGGAACGCGTAGAACGAGGAGTGGGTGTCCGCCGAGTTCGGGCCGAACGGGAGCGGCCCGGCGAACAGCGTCACCTCAACGGCCGCGAGCAGCGCCACGAACAGCACCCAGATGCGGACGTCACCCCAGCGCGATGCCCGGTGCGCCTGCGGCAGCAACAGGATCGCGGCGGCGTAGAGAGCCACCAGTAGCACGGCGGCGTCGCTCCAGAGGTTGGGCAGATACCAGACGGGAGCGTCGGCGTCCTGCCCCCACGGCACGAACACGTGCACCACGTGCACCACGACGACCGGCACGACGAGAAGGGCCAGCAGCCACCACCGGTACCGGCGGTCCCCGATGCCGAGGGCACTGGCCGACACACCACGGGTCGCGAAGGCCACGAGTGCCACCACCGGCGCCCCGATCAGCAGCGCATCACGCGGATCCGCGGCGTAGGTGACCGCACCGATCTCGAACGCGATCATCCACAGCAGCGGAATGATCCGGCCGTGCCGCCAGACGATCCCCCGCCCGGCGAACGCCGGCACACCCAGCCGCCGCAGGCAACCCTCCGCGTCCTCCCGCAGCCTTTCCAACTCCCGCAGCCCAGCCAGCCCCTGCAGCCCAGCCAACCCCCGCGCAGGAGCCGGCCGACCATCCCCACCACTCGCGGCGCTCACCGATCAACCCTTCACATGCCGAAGCCACCCCTCAGGCATGCAGAATTCACCAGCGTCACGACCCCCGCCCGACCCAAGTCCAAGATGCGACTTATTCACCGGCACCGATCACCCGATCGATACCCCTCTCGAACAACTCGTCATCGGTCCATCGTGTCTCGTCCAGATGACCCGACTCGGCGAGCGTCAGCGGGAAGCTGACGACGGCCCCACGTTGTCATTCAGCCATTCGCGCAGGGGGCGGCTCGCCCGCAGGAAGTCGACGATGCGGGTCTTGACGGCCGCGGTGCCCATCCAGGCCGCCGGGGGCCACTCCTTCCAGGTGGTGAGTCCCTTGTGGCGGAGCAGTTCGAGGCGCGGGTGGTCCTTGGGATAGCCGCGGGGTGCCGTCTTCAGGCTGCCGTGGCCGTGCACGTCGATCCGGGCCTTCTCGATGACTTCGATCAGGGCGGTCAGCTCGGATCCGGTGCGGTCGGCGGCGACCGCGCGACGGTAGCGTTCGAGCTGGTCGGGGGCGAACTGGTACATCCCGCAGCCGGCCGCCAGACCGTCGGCGGAGAGCTGGATGTAGCCGCCGGACTCCAGCCACGCCCCGAGGTGGGTCTTGTAGGGCGTCTTGTCGTTGCTGAACCGGACGTCACGGTACGGCCGGAAGATCTTGCCCGGCCCGAACTCCGGCTCCAGCGCGGAGAGCAGCTCCCGCATCGGTTCGCGGACCTGTGTCTCGTACACGTGCAGGTGATCTGTCCAGAAGGTCTTTGAGTTGTCGGCGCTGAGCCCGTCGTAGAACTCGAGGGCTTCGCTGGCCCAGCCTCGGAACGTCACCCCTCAGAGTCTGGTTCATCGGCACGAGCGCGGCCAGCTTTCCCACCAGGATCACCCCCACCAGATTCACCCCCCACGCAGGTTAACTCCCCTATTAGGATCGGCCCGTGACGATCGACAGGCTCGACACCGGTGTGGCGCACCCGGCCCGGCGCTACAACTACTGGCTGGGCGGCAAGGACAACTTCGCGGCCGACCGGGAGTCGGGAGATCTGCTCGCCAAGTCGTACCCGGCAGCTCGCATCGCCGCCCGCGCCAATCGCGCCTTCCTGCAGCGCGCCGTGGGTTACCTCGCCCGTGAGGCGGGGCTGCGGCAGTTCCTCGACGTCGGCACGGGCCTGCCCACCGCCGACAACACCCACGAGGTCGCGCAGCGGATCGCCCCGGAGAGCCGCATCGTCTACGTCGATCACGACCCGATGGTGATGGCCCACGCCCGGGCGCTGCTCACCAGCACCCCGGAGGGCGAGACCCGCTACCTCGAGGAGGACCTGCGCGAACCGCAGCGCATCCTGGACTCGCTGGAGATCCTCGACCTGTCCCAGCCGGTCGGCCTCATCCTGGTGGCGGTCGTCCACTTCATGCCGTCGCAGGACGAGGCCCGCTCGGCGGTGCGTGCCCTGGTCGACGCCCTGCCCTCGGGCAGCCACCTGGTCATGACCAGCGCGACAACCGACTTCCTCACGCCCGCGCTGAAGGCGAACTGGGACGAGTCCCTGCGCACCGGCCGGTCCGACGTCCACCCCCGCGGCCGCGCCGAGTTCGAGCAGTTCTTCGAGGGCCTCGACCTGGTCGACCCGGGCATCACCGCGATCAGCCAGTGGCGCCCGGACCCGGCCGCTGAGGAACGCCCCACCCCGGTCGAGGCCTCATTGTTCGGCGCGGTCGCCCGCAAGCTTTAGATCGATGACCGGCTTCGGGTCACCCGCAAGGCTTGAGTGATTCTCCCGGCCGCCGCCCTCGACAGCCGGTACCAGCCGGCCGTCGGCGTAAAGGCGGTAGTTGGCGCGCAGCAGCGCGGACGACAGCAGCTCGTCAGCGCGGGGATAGGCCTGGAGGTCGAATCTGCGCCACAGGTCGACGAAGTCGGTGATGTTCTCCGGATCCACGAAATCCGCGAGCCGCCGGAAGAACGTGAGCACCGTCGGCTCGGGGTAGCGCAGGGCCACCTCGGGAAAGTCCATCCGCATCATCCGCCGGGCGGTGGTTCGGCAGATCACGGCCTCCGCGGCACCGAACAGGTCGACGAGCCGGTCGTTTCCCACCGCCGGCGGGAACCTGGTGAAGGCGGTCCAGACCTCCTCGGCGATCACGTCCAGCAACGCGTCCGGAGCGAGTTCCACAAAACGCTCGAATCGTACGATATCGCGGTGGAGGATGTCGAAGTTGTTCGCCGGGTTCGCCCGGGTGATCAGCTTGGCGACCTGGGCCAGGACGAACTCGCTGAGACCCAGGTGGGTCAGCACCCGGGCACGCCGGATCGCCAGGTCCAGGTTGACGCCCGGCGCCGCCAGGTCCCGCCGGAAGGAGTCCCGCACGTCGTCGGCGGCGCGGAGATCCCCGGAACGAGCCAGCAGCATCAGCAGCTCGGCCCGGGCCTCCGGTGACTGTTCGAGGCACGCACGGATCAGGTCCGGACGGGTGGGGCCGGCCTCGAGCAGGTCGTAGAGCACCCAGGGAAGACGGCGCCGGCGGGACACGGCGAACTGCCGCAGGACCTCGGCCTGCACCCGTTCCGTCCACAGCGGAGCCAAGTTCAGCTCGGCGTCGTTCTCGATCTTCACGTAGCCCACGCTGATGGCTTTGACGGCTGCCGCCTCCTCACCGGGCGGGCAGAGGGTGAGCAGCCCGCGCACGAAGTCGGACCCTCTCATCCGGGCGTAGCCGTTCCTGGCCAGCACCACGAAATCGGCGAAGAGCGCCCGCTCCTCGTGCACCGTCGCGATGTGCGCACACGCGCTCGCGGCATAGTACGAAGAAACCGTGTCGGCCAGTTCCCGGCCGTGGATGTTCTCGACGAGGATCGCGACCAGTTTCCTGACGTAGTGGAGCGCCAGGCGGCCGTCCATGTCGTTCAGCATGAACAGCAGCGTCCGGCTGTGGTGACCGGTGCCCTGCAACCGGACTGTCCCGCCGGCGAACAGGACGTCCAGTGCCTTCACCACCAGGTCGCGGGCGCCGCTGAAGCCGCGGTCGTGAGCGGCGTCGATCATGCCGCAACCGAGGCGGACGGCGTCCACACTGTCGAGCACACCGTCGAGCACACCGCTGATCACCCGGGTCACGTAGGCCTCGTCGCCGTACTCGCTCATCGAGCCGCCGACGATCAGCCGGGCCTGCGGGTGGGTGAGCGCCACATCCCCCACGACCACCGCGCGCAGGCGGTCCAGCTGCTGGGGGTCGCCCGACGCGGCCAGAATGCGGGTGCACTGCACCACCGTGTAGGTGTGGCCGGCGGCCTTCAGCGCCGACCAGAGCGCCTCGACGATGTGGGCGCGCAGTCCGGCCAGCCTGATCCGTGGCGCCGCGAGCAGGCAATCGCCCATCAGGATCAGGTCGCGGTGCATCACGTCGTCGGCCGCCACCAGCGGGCTGGGGAGCGTGGCCGGACGACCGCTGACACCGGCGATACCCAGCAGCAGGTTCGTGGCGTCCGATGTACGCCCCGCGAGCAGCAGGATCACCTCCTCCCACCACGGGTCGTGCCGATGCCGGAGCAGCAGGTCACCGCATTCGGCGAAGTGCTCGTTCGCCCAGACCGCGGCGAAGTACTCCTGGATCGTCAGGTGCCAGAAGCCGTACCAGCCGTGGGCCTGTTCCTTCAGCAGCCCGTAGTTCGCCGCGATCTCCAGCAGGACCTCGGCCGGGTCCGCCTCCTCCAGGCCGATGGTCGGGAGGAACTCGCGGATCATCTCCAGGATCTCCCGCTCCGGGAAATACCGCTGGCCCTTCACGTGGAAGTGCCAGGCCAGTTCCTCCAGCAGGTCCCGCTTACGGTCGGTGGTGAACTGGGAGTAACGCCGGATTCCCCGCTTCGAGTCCCACTCCTTCAGCAGCACCTCGACACACCGGTTGTAGAGTTCCGCCCGGCGTTCCGGCAGTTCCAGATCCTTCTCGTAGACGATCGCGATCAGCGACAGGATGAGCGGGTTCGCCGCCAGGGTCTTCATCCGTACGTTGCGGTTGAGCGAGTTCACCAGGTCACGCAGGGCCTTCTCGCGGCCGTCGAACCAGTTGCTCAGGAAGCGCCGGCTCTGCTCCCAGGTGAAGTCGAGCACCTCCAGGACCTGGAAACGGTCCAGACCACCGTTGAAGCCGGCACGCCGGCAGGTCACCACGATCGGCGCCTTCGGGTACCGCGCGCAGAGCCGCTCGATCTCGGCGGCGGCCCGCCGGTAGGCGTCGAACGCCTGCTCCGCGTCCGATCCGCCGAGCACCTCGTCGAGGCCGTCGAAGAGCAGCGCCGCAGTGCCGTCCCGGAGCCGCTCCTCCAGGTATTCCCGTGCGTCGGCGAAGCCGTAGCGGTGCTCACAGTCGAGGGCCGCGAACTCCAGGATGTCGTCGAGCCCACTGTCGATGAACCGGCGCAGCTCGACGAAGATCGGCAGGGCGGTGAGCCCGGTGATCTCGTCGCGGCACATCCGGAACGCGAGGTGCTTGAGCATCGTCGTCTTGCCCGCACCCGGATCGCCGAGGACGGCGACGTGCTGGTACTGGACCAGCGCGTCCTCCGGCCGTACCGCGTCGGTGTGCTTGGCGACTGTACGTTCGGCGGTCGCGGTGAGCAGCGCGGCCGGGTGACCGACCGCCAGCCGCTCGATCTCCTCGTCCGGGACGTACCGGCGCGAGTCGCCCTCCCGGATCTTGACCTGGACGTAGAGGGCGTTGAGATCCAGGGACTTCGCCATGTCCAGGACCCGCAGCGCCTTCAGCTCCCGCACCAGCGATTCCTGGTACGCCAGGGCGGCACGTTCCCGGTCGTCCGCCGCGAGCGCCCGGTGACGGCGGGCGGCCTCGGCACGCTCGGCCTCGGCTTTCTTCGCGGCGGCCGCCTCGCGCTCCACGTCCGTTCTGGCCCGTTCCCGCGCGAGTTGATCCTCGTAGTCCGCTCGCTCGCGGGCGAGCTGGTCCTCGTAGTCGGCCCGTTCCCGGTCGATCCGGCGCTGGAGCTTGTGGCTCTTGCGCCACTGGACCCAGCCGACGACGGCGAGCAGGAGCGCGATCAACCCGGCGATGATCGCGGCGACAACCTCCGGCGATCGCATCACCGTCTCGGCCACCGGGCCGGGTGAGAGCGCCGGCGAGGGGCTGGGCGCGGGGGTGGGCGAAGGGCTGGGCGCGAAGCCCGCCGGGACGGCGAGAGCTGCGAGGACTGCGAGGCGGAGGGCGAGCCCGTACACGCGACGTCCTTCCTTTGCGGGTCGCCGGATTGTCCATCGGGGACGTCCGGGGTGGTGTCGCGTGCCGGACACCGGTGGCGCATCCATGGGCGGTCTCGCCCGATCGGGTGACGGGCGCACACCGTGGCTCAGGGGCGCGGCAGTGACACGCGTCTTCGTCCCCGGCCCGCGCGTCGCAAGCGCCGAGGCGGCAACACCCTGCACACTCAATCATGCCCGCCACTGCTTTCACGCCCGCAGTCACTTCATGACCACCGCTGCCTTCACCGCCGCCGCCTTGCGGGCACTGCTCGCCGCTGATCAGGTCACCCACGTGCCAGGCGTCTACGACCCGATCACGGCCTCGCTCGCGGTGCGGGCCGGCCACCAGGCCGTTCACCTCTCCGCCGCGGCGGTGGCGGCGATCGCTCTCGGCCGGCCGGATCTCGGTTACGCCCACGCCACCCAGATCGCCGACCGTGCGTCGACGCTGGTACCGGCGCTGGACGGCGTCCCGCTGCTCGCCGACGCGGACATCGGTTACAGCGAGCCGGGGCACGCGGTGTGGACGGGTCTCGCGTACGCGCGGGCCGGCGTCTCCGGGCTGTGCCTCGACGATCGGGTGGGCCCGAAACGCTGGGGGGAACCGGTGGGCAAGGAGGTGGTGAGCGTCGCGCTCGCCACCGAGACGATCTCCGCGCTGGCTGATCAGGTGCCGCACCTCGCGCTCATAGCGAGGACCGATGCGTACGCAGAAAACGGTCTCGCCGAAACGGTGAGGCGCTGCCGGGCGTACGCCGGAGCGGGCGCCGACGCCGTCCACCCGGAGGGTGTCGAGTCGCTCGACGAGTTGGCCGCGCTGCATCGGGCGCTTCCCGGCGTACCCATCGTGATCAGCCACTCGGAGGCCGCGGGTGCCCGTCCGCCGCACGCCGACGCCGACCTCGCCCGGGTCGGCGTCCGCCTCGTCCTGCACCCCCTCACCGCCCTGCTCGCCGCCGTCCGCGCGGCGTCGCTCACCTACCGCGCCATCGCAGAATCCGGCAGCACGGATTCCGGCAGCACGGATTCCGGCAGCACGGATTCCGGCAGCACGGAGCTCAGCAGCACAGAATCCAGCAGCGCAGGCGCAGACTCGGGCAGCGCACGATCTCGCAGCGCGGCAGCCGTCGACCGTATGCCGTGGGCCGTGTTCACCACGCTGACCGGGCAGCGCAAGACCGCGGACCCGGACGAACGCTACGTGCCCGGCAACCTGCAGACGTGACCTGAGTCACCCCGCTTCACGATCGGCGCCTCGACCTCGTCACGTGCACGTCCCGGCAGAACGCACGGGAGAGCGCGAGAGGGGAACACCGATGCACCAGATCGTGATCTTGGGAGCCGGCTACGCGGGACTCGCCACCGCTACGACGCTGGCGGGCCTGCTGCGGGGGCGGGACGGCGTACGGGTCACCGTGGTCACCGCGAGCGAACGGTTCACCGAGCGGCTCCGACTGCACCAGACGGCGACCGGGCAGACCACGGCCGACCTGCGGATCCCGGACCTGCTCGCGGGAACCGGCATCGACCTGATCACCGGCTGGGTGACCGAGATCGATCCGGCGGCCACAACGGTGCGCGTCGACAGCGAACGGGAGACCAGAACCGAACGGGAGACCAGAAACGAACGGGAGATCGGATACGACACGCTTGTCTTCGCGCTGGGCGGGACCGCTGACACGTCGGCAGTTCCGGGCGTTTCGGATCACGCGTACACCCTCGACAGCCCGGCCACGGCACAAGCGCTCGCACGACGCCTGGCGGAATTGGGCAGCGGGACCGTCGCCGTCTGTGGCGCGGGCCTGACCGGCATCGAGGCCGCGGCCGAGATCGCCGAGCGCCATCCCCGCCTCAAGGTGACGCTCATCGGCGCCCGCGAGCCAGGCGCGGGGATGAGCGCACGCGCGCGGCGCCATCTGGATGCGGCGCTGACAAGGCTGGGGGTACGAGTAATCGCCGGCGCCACCATCACCAAAGTCCTGCCGAACACGGTCGAGATGGACGGCACGTCGAATGTCGCGGCCGACGTCGTTCTGTGGACCGGCGGCGTGCTCGCAGTGGGCCTCGCGACAGTCTTCGAGACCGACGACACGGGGCGAATCGTCACCGACAGTTCGCTGCGGTCGGTCTCGCACCCCGAGGTGTACGCGGTCGGCGACGCGGCCGCGATCCGCCAGGGATACGGCGTCCTGCACGGGACGTGCCAAAGCGGCATGCCCACAGGCGTCCACGTAGCGAACGCGATCATGCGGGACCTCGAAGGCACCGAACGCGAAGGCACCGAACGCGCAGGCACAGAACGCGAGGGCACAGAACGCGAAGGCAGGAAAATCGCCGGCCGGGAGCCCGAGCGGTTCCGGTTCGGCCATCTGCACACGCCGGTGAGCCTGGGGCGCCGGGACGCGGTGGTGCAGTTCACCCGGCCGGACGGGAGCGCGAAACCGTTCGCGCTGACCGGGCGGGTGGCGGTCTGGTACAAGGAGACGGTGAGCGCAGCGCCGTGGCCATCGTTCCAGCGGCTCCTCCGGATGCCCGTGACCGGCAGGTTCGCGTGGCGCCGGGGCGGCGGGTACACGCGGTGAGCTTCGAGGCGTACCGAAATCTGCTCTTCTCGGTTGCCTATCGCATCCTCGGCAGTGCCGCCGACGCCGAGGACGCGGTGCAGGACACGTGGGTGAAATGGTCAGCGGTGAAATGGTCAGCGGTGAAAGGGTCTGCGGTGAAAGGGTCAGCGGTGAAAGGGTCTGCGACGGATCATTCGCGGGTCGCAGAACCGAAGGCCTACCTCGTGCGGATCGTGACGAACGTGGCCCTGGACCGATTGCGATCAGCTCGCGCCCGCCGCGAGACCTACATCGGCCCCTGGCTTCCCGAACCCGTGCTGACCAGCGATCATCCGCCAGAGCGCAGCGATATGTCCGGGAGTGACACGTCCGGGAATGATGCCGTCGTCGCGGACTCCGTGTCGACCGGGCTGTTGATGCTGCTGGAAAGCCTGAGCCCGCTCGAACGGGCGGTGTTCGTGCTGCGGGAGGCGTTCGGGTTCAGCTACCGGGAGATCGCCGAGGCGGTGGAACGCTCCGAGGAGACGGTGCGGCAGGCCGCGCATCGGGCGCGCGGGCACGTGCGGGACGGGCGGCCGCGTTTCCCGGCCACCCGCGCCCGGCACCGGGAGGTCGCCGAGCGTTTCTTCGCCGCCGCCGGTGGCGGCGACATCAACGCGCTGATGGAGCTGCTGGCGCCGGACGTGACACTCTGGACCGACGGCGGGGGCCGGGTACGCCAGGCGATGCGCCCGGTCACCGGAGCCGACCGGGTCGCGGCGTGGCTGGCCGGGGTAGGTAGCCGAGCGTACGAGGGTGTCGAACCCGCGGACATGAGCGTGCGCCTCGCCGAGCTGAACGGCACGACCGGCCTGATCTTCCACGGTGCGGGCCGGGTGCTGGCCACACTCACTCTGGACCTCGGCCCGGACGGCCGCATCGTCGCGCTCCACAATATGGCCAACCCGGAGAAACTGCGCTCCGTGTCCGCCGGCACGATCCACGTCCTGCCGACGGACACGGTACGGCCGTAGAAACACGGTACGGCCGTAGAAACACGGTACGGCCGTAGAAAGTTGCTACCCCTCAGCCAGCGCGCCCTCACTCAGCACAGCGTCGTCCTCCTTGGCCATCGCCTCCTGGCGGTCGTGCTCCTCGCGCAGGACGGCGGCGTTCAGCCACTCGTCCGGGATGCCGAACCCGTCGACGAGAGCCCGCATCGAGGGCCGCAGCTCCCGCAGCAGGTCGTTGATCACGGCGGTGACCGCTTTCGATCGGGCTGGGGTCAACCTGCCGTGCTCCAGGAACCAGCCCTTGTCGGCCTCGATGACGGTCAGCGCGTACAGGTCGCAGACCTTCGCCAGCAGTGACCGGGCCGCCGGGTCCGACGCCCGGTCGATGCCCGCCACGAAGGCTTCCAGGGTGATCCGGTCCATGTGCGCCATCGACGTCTTCAGCACGTGGTCCTGTACGTCGTTGAAGATGTCGAACGGCTGGTCCTTCTTGGTGGCCGCGCCGTTGCGCAGCCGGCGGATCGCGCCTTCCAGGAGGTGCTTCTCACGGTCCTCGAACATCGTCAGGTGCCATCCCCGATCGGTGACCGCGACCTCCTCGTCCCGGCCCGGTACCGCGCTGACCAGCCGCTGGATCAGCGAGCGGGCAGCGGTGCGCTCGAGAACCATCTCGCGTACCTGCTCGGCCACGAACGTCGCCCGGCCCCAGCCGTCGAGCGAGCCGAACGCGTCCCGATAGCCGGTGAGCAGGCCCTTCGCGACGAGCTGGAGCAGCACCGTGTTGTCACCCTCGAACGTGGTGAACACGTCGGTGTCGGCCTTCAGCCCGGGCAGCCGGTTCTCGGCGAGGTATCCGGCGCCACCGCACGCCTCGCGGCACATCTGGATGGTGCGGGTGGCGTGCCAGGTCTGCACAGCCTTCAGCCCAGCGGCACGTGACTCCAGCTCTCGCTGCCGGCGCTCGTCAGTTGGTAGCGCATCGGCCTGAACAG